>JADZET010000388.1 GCA_020850375.1 Phycisphaeraceae bacterium
CCCTCGCGGCGGTAGCGTTGCCAGAGCAGGACGGCGGCGTAGCCGTCGAGGTCCTCCATGCCGGGGCGGGAGAAGCCGAGCTGGCGCTCGATGCCCTTGAGGCCGCCGCGGTAGCCGAGGTGGCGCAGGGGGTGCATGAGGTCGATGTGGGCGTGGTCGAGGGTGAGGTGGAGGGTTTTGCGGAGGAAGGGGAGGTCGAAGGATTTGCCGTTGTAGGTCACCAGGAGGTCGTAGCGCTCGACGTCGTGGGCGAAGTCGTCGAGGTTCTGGCCGTGGACGTAGGTGCGGACGCGGCGGCCGTCGTAGAGGGCGATGGTGGTGACGTGGTCGGTGGGGTAGCCCAGGCCGGTGGTCTCGATGTCGAGGTAGGCGACTCCACCGGAAGTTCCCCCGGGAGTTCCCCCGGAAGTTCCCCCGGGAGTTCCCCGGGAATCGCCAAAAGTGTTGTAGAGGCGCCAGTGTTCGCGGGGGGGCAGGTTTTGGGCGAAGTAGCGGGCGTTGCGGTTTTCGTAATGCTGCTGGGCGAGGCGGGCGAAGTGGGCGATGGAGGAGGCGCGCTTGCCTTGGAGGGAATCGCTCAGGGCGTCCTGCCAGGAGAGGCAGCCCTGGGACCAGAGCTTGCGTTCGTAGCCCAGGCCGACGCCGGGGATGTGGCAGAAGGAGCGACGGAGCATTCAGATAAGTCTAACAGCCGATTTCACCACGAAGGGCACGGAGAAGACACGGAGAGAAGGCGCAATTATTTTTATGGATCGGACTCCGTGTGCTCCGTGGAGAGATGTCTTGAGGATTAACCGAGGGTGAGCTTGCAGACGCGGCGTTTGCCGACGCGGAGGATGGGGTTGTCGTGGATGTCGAGCTGGGCCTTGGGGTCGGAGATCTTTTGGTCGTTGAGGGTGACGGCGCCCTGGTCGATGAGGCGGCGGGCTTCGTTGCTGGAAGAGGCGAAGCCGACGTGGCGGAGGAGGGTGACGGGGTCGATGGGGGAGGAAGGGACGGACTTGGTTTCGAGGTCGGCTGGGAGTTGGCCCTCGGTGAAGCGGCGGCGGAATTCGAGGCTGGCGTGGTTGGCGGCCTCGGGGCTGTGGAAGGCTTCGACGATGACGCGGGCGAGGATGTCCTTGGCGTCGCGGGGGTGGGTCTGGTGGGGGTCGAGGAGGCTGGTGATGCGGTCGGGGGGGAGGTCGGTGACGAGCTGGAAGTAGTTGGCCATGAGTGTGTCGGGGATGCTCATGACTTTGCCGAACATCTCGTCGGGGGTGTCGAGGACGGCGACATAGTTGCCCTTGGACTTGCTCATTTTTTCGTGGCCGTCGAGTCCGACGAGGATGGGCATGACCATGACGATCTGTTTTTCCTGGCCGACCTTGGCCATCATCTCGCGGCCGACCATGCAGTTGAAGGTCTGGTCGGTGCCGCCGAGCTCGACGTCGGCGGTGATGGCGATCGAGTCGTAGGCCTGCATGAGGGGGTACATGAACTCGGAGAGCATGATCTCGGTCTGGTTGGCCATGCGGAGCTTGAAGTTGTCGCGGTGGAGCATCTGCTGGACGGTGATGAGTCCGGTGAGTTTGAGGACGTCGGCGAAGGAGAGCTTGGCGAGCCACTCGGAGTTGCGTCGGACCTCGAGTTTGTGGGGGGAGGTGTCGAGGACCTTGCCGGCCTGCTGGAGGTAGGTCTGGGCGTTGTGGTCGATGGCGGACTCGGAGAGGATGGGGCGGGTGGTGTCGCGTCCGGTGGGGTCGCCGATGCGGGAGGTGTAGTCGCCGATGATCAGGACGGCGGTGTGTCCGAGGTCCTGGAACTGGCGCATTTTTCTGAGGACGACGGTGTGTCCGAGGTGGATGTCGGGTGCGGTGGGGTCGAGTCCGAGTTTGACGCGCAGGGGTTTGTGTCGCGTGAGTTTGGCGCGGAGCTCGTCGAGGCTGTAGATGTTCTCGACGCCTCGGCCGAGGAGGGCCAGGGCGTCGTGGGGGTCGTGGGGCATGGGAGAAGATGATAGCGATGAGCGGGATGGGCCGCACACGGGGCGGGGGTGTGTGAGAGGCACCCGGGGCTTGCGCCCCGGCTTGGAAGAAGATGAAGGGGGATGTCATCATGGCGAGGTTGGAATGATTCATAACCATGGCGTGGCGTTTTGACATATCTGTGAAAGATGATCAATATGGTCCTGGCTGGGGCGATTGATAGTGATGGCTAACCAGGCAGATCGAACCCCGGCGGGTCGTGATGGGTCGGGTCAGATCAGCCATTCCAAACAAAGGAGCGACGGATGCCACGCGTGACGACGGCGAAAGAGTTGGACCAGTTGATCTCGAAGCTTCAGGCGCAGCGAGCGGGTTACGTGGAGGAGATCGAGAAGATCGACGCGATCTTCGCGCGATACGGGATCGGGGGTGGGGTGGTGCGTCGGGGCCGCGGCCGGCCGGCGAAGGCGGCGGGGGCGGTCGTGGGGAGGCGTGGTCGTCGTCGCAAGCGTGGGAGCTTCGCCAAGACGGGCGAGCAGTCGATCCTGGACTTCATCAAGAGCCACGGCAAGCCGAGCACGGCGGACGTGAACGTGCACTGGAAGAAGGAAGGTCGCGGGGGCAAGGCGGACAACACGCTGACGCGGTTGGTCAAGGAGGGTAGGCTCAAGCGTGTGGCGAGCAAGGACGTGCGAGGGAGCCGGTACGCGGTGGCGTGATCGGCGGGGGTTTGGGGCGCGGCGCGGTCGGGGTTGAGAGGCCTCGGACGTGGTCGGATCAGGAGCCGGAACCCAGGCATGGCATGCCTGGGCTTAGGCGCGGCGGCGTGGTGTCAAGGGACAGCCATCCGGGCCTGAAGGGCCTCCGGAAGGGCTTGGAGGCCCGGCGTTGCGATGAGTCTGACCCAGGCCCGGGAGGGCCTGGGCGTTTGACATGGGAGGTTGATGGTCATGTCCAAGGTTGCACGGGTGGCGCTTTTGGGTTCGAAGTTCATGGGTCGGACGCACTCGAACGCGTACCTGAAGGCGGGGAAGTTCTTCGATCTGCCGGTCGAGCCGGTGATGGAGCTGATCTGCGCGCGCAACGCGGCGGAGCTCGAGGCGTTCGCGGGCCGGTGGGGGTGGCGGCGGTGGACGACGGACTGGAAGCAGGCGGTGACGGACGACCAGGTGGAGCTGGTGGACGTCGGGACGCCGAATCACGTGCACAAGGAGCAGGCGATCGCGGCGCTCGAGGCGGGCAAGCACGTGGCGTGCGAGAAGCCGTTGGCCGGGACG
>JADZET010000389.1 GCA_020850375.1 Phycisphaeraceae bacterium
AGGCGCTCGCGCCCGCCAGCATTACCCACGCCGCCGCCGTCCAGACCATCGCCCGCTTCTTCATGACCATGCTCCCGTCGTTATTCACCGCTTCCCACCAGTTCCTCGATCCGCGCCCACGCCGACACCCGATCCGAAACCGCGCGTAGATGCCCCAACTCGAACTCCAGCAAGTCCCGCCTCGCCATCGACGTCTCGATGTACCCCATCATCCCCGACCGATACCCCGCCTCATTCGCCGCCTCGACCTCCCGCGCCCTCGGCAGCAGCCGATCCCCGAACAGCTCCACCCGACGCTGCGCCTCCCGCAGCCGATACACCGCCATGCGGAGCTCCTCCTCGAGCATGTTCTGATCATTCGCACGCCTCAGCCCCGCCGCGCCAAACTCCGCCAACGCCTGCCTCCGCATCCCCTCGTACTTCTCCATCCACAACGGCACGTTCAGGCTCACCATCGCCCCGATCGCGTCCATCATCTCGTCCCGCATGTACTGCACCCCCACCTCCACGTCCGGGATCGGCTCCAGCCGCGCCGCCCGCACCATCCGCCCCGCGCTGCTGACCTCGTGCGCCATCGCCGCCAGCCGCGGATTCCTCGCCCGCAGCCGCTCGATCAGCACCCTTTCCTCCTCCCGCGTCGGCTCGATCTTCTCCACCCCCGCGATCTCGCCCACCTCCGCCGCCCCCGCCCGACCCAACGCCGCGTTGAGCTGCCCCTCGATCGCCCCCACCATCTCCGCCATCGACTCGAGGTCGCTCTGCATCCGCGCCCGATCCATCTCCGCGCGCAGCCACGCCCCCTGCTCCCCCGCACCCGCCTCGTACTGACCCCGCAGCGTCCCCGCCGACTCCTCCGCCAATCTCACGTTCCGCTCCATCACCCCCACCGCACCCCGCGCGTACGCCAGCTCCGCGTACGCCTGCCTCACCCGCCGCACCACCTCCAGCCTCGCCGCCTCGTACCGCGCCCGCTCCGCCCTGGCCATCTCCACCGCCGCCTGCTCCCGCGCCTCGAGCTTCCCAGGCCACACCAGCATCTGCGACACCCCGTACGTGTCCTGCCTGTCCATCCCGTCATACCCATAACTCACCCGCGGGTCCGGCAGCGCCCGCGCCTGCGGAACCTTCTCCATCGCCCCCCGCCACGTCAGAAACGCCCCCCGCACCCCGGGATTGTTCTCCAGCGCATAGCCCACCGCCCCCTCCATCGTCAGCGGCCAGGCCAGCGGCGCAGCCGGCGTCGATCCGTCATCCGACGCCGGCCGCGTCGCCGAGAGGCCCCGCGACTCGTACACCTCCCGGTCGATCCGCGTCCAGGCCGAGAACGCATCGCGCTCCGCCCGTCCCGCGCACCCCAGGCCCGTCATCACCGTCACCCACGCCAATGTGCCAAGCACCCGCTTCATGGACCTCTCCTTGCCTCAACCCTACCCCCGGCGCCCAGTCCCTCATTCCTTCGCCTTCGCCGCCTCGTCGATCTTCTGCAGATACTCCTGCGGCTCAGCCTTGAAGGTATTCACGCAGTCCTCGCAGCAGAACCGCACCAGCCGATTCCGCCACACGATCTCCACCGGCTCATCCCCCAACTCATCCCCCGACACCACGCACGTCGACAGCGGATAACTCTCCCGCTGCCCAGCCGCGATCATCTTGTCCATCTTCTCGAGGTACTTCGCCGGCTCCTTCTCGAACCGAGGCCGGCACCCCGAACAGCAGAACTTGACCTCCCGCCCCTCATGCACCATCACGTCAGGCTCGCCCATCGACCCCAGCTTCCCCCCCGACACCGGGCAGACCTCGAGGATGTACGGCACCACCGCCTCCTCCCCCGCCGGCTGCGTCGCAGGCTGCGTCGTCGACGCCCCCCCCTCCTCCTCCGCCCACACCGACGCCCCCATCCACACCACCGCACACACCAGCAACCATCCAAAAATCCGCGTCATGACATCGCTCCTATAAAAAGTGTCTCTTCCAAGCCGGGGCTTCCGGGGGCAAGCCCCGGGTAACTGCATTGGATGAACAACCAACGCACCACAACATCAGCGCGCAGCCCCATCGCCGCACACCGACTTCACTCAACCCTAAAATGTGTTAATTTCGCAGCAGGCAGAACTGCCCGACCAGAGACCGATCCGCCGAAGCCCCGGTCCCGAATCCGATCCACCGTCCCGCATCGTTCACGCCCAGCCCGTCCACGTCCACCATCGCCGGCGCCAGGCTCATCACCGCCCAGGCCTGCAGCCCCGGCAGCAAGTGCACGCTGGTCGCCTCCACCGCCGTCACCCGATCCTGCCCCGCCACCCGCCGCTCACACGGACAAGCCTTGCCCGGCGCCCCCGGGGATGAATCATGTGACCCGCTCTTCCCCGCCCCCTCATCCTGACCCTTCGCGCCGCAGCAGTCATGCACCGCCGCCGCCGACCGGGCCGTCGTCTTGCCCTCCGACGCCTGCGCATGGCAGCAGCACCACAACGGCGCCCACACCGCCACCACCAACGCCAGCATCACTCGGAATGTCGGGCCGGACCATGCCATGCGTAGACCCGCCGCCCCCTCGCCACTGATCGATCCTATGCCTGACTTACGCCCGATCCCACCCTCAAGTTCGACATGACCATCACTTAACTTGAAACGGAGAGGCCGGGATTCGAACCCGGGATACAGGGTTATACCCCGTATAACGGTTTAGCAAACCGTCGCCTTCAGCCGCTCGGCC
>JADZET010000390.1 GCA_020850375.1 Phycisphaeraceae bacterium
CAAGGGCCTCAACCCCGAGCGCATGTACGCCGCCGGCTTCGGCCAGTGGCACGCACGCGACACCAAGGCCAAGAGCCGCCGCGTCGAGATCGTCGTCATCCTCAACGAATAGCCTCCCCCCCGGAAGTGCCCCCGGAAGTAAGTCCGGTAGCCTTGTTAGAATCCCCCACGCCCACCCCCGTATCCCCATGCGGGGCTCATGAGTGTTTGTCCGAACCTCCAACCGCGAACCCTCCCATGATCGGCATCATCGACTACGGCATGGGCAACCTGCGCAGCGTGCAGAAGGCCTTCGAGCTCGTCGGGGCCGAGGCCCGCATCCTCGCCTCCCCGGCCGAGATGGAGGGCGTCAAGAAGCTCATCCTTCCGGGAGTCGGCGCGTTCGCCGATGGGATGATCAACCTGCGCAACCGCGGCTGGATCGATCCCATCCACGCCTTCATCGCCACGGGCAAGCCCTTCCTGGGCATCTGCCTGGGCCTGCAACTGGTCTTCGAGGGTTCGCAGGAAGATGCGTCCAGCCCTGACGAGCCCGTGCCCGGCCTGGGCGTGCTCAAGGGCCAGGTCGTGCAGTTCCGCCAGCAGTTCGACGTCCAGGGCCAGCCCCTGATCAAGATCCCGCACATGGGCTGGAACACGATCCGCTGGACCCGCCAGGACCCGCTCCTCGCCGACCTGCCCGTGCAGGCGGGGACGGACCCGGCCGTCTACTTCGTGCACAGCTACTACGCCCTACCCGATCAGCGCCAGGGCTCGTCGTTCGTCAGCGCCACGGCCGAGTACCCGGTGGGGCAGCCGTTCTGCGCCACCGTCTGGCGGGACAACGTCTGGGCCACCCAGTTCCACCCCGAGAAGTCGCAGCGCGTGGGCCTGGCCATGCTGCGCAACTTCGCCCGCTTCTGACTTCCTCCCTCACCCCCAATCCCTAAGCCCCAATCCCCAACCCCTTCCCCATGCCTTCCCTCACCCAGCCCGGCAAGACGTTCTTCCCCTTGCTGGCCGAGCCGCAGCGCTACGTCGCCTGCTCGGTCGACCTGACGCCCCCCTCGGCCGCGGCCCAGCGGGCCTACTGGCTCAAGCTCTTCCGCGACCACCTCGTCAAGCTGCTCGAGGAGGCAAGGACCGAGGCGGCCGACCGGGGTGAGACGGCTCAGCGGATCGAAGAGCGCGTCGAGCAGGCCCGCCGCGACTTCCTGAATTACCTCGCGACCGTGGAGGCCGAGCCGGCGAAGTTCGGCCGGCTGGACATCAACGCCATCTGCCACGCCCGCCAGGCGGCGCTGATCCGCTCCGGCCTGAACGATCCCTACCGCCTGACCAAGCAGCGAGAGAACGAGCTGGCCCTCCGCATGCTGCCTGGGGTACTGGCAGAGCTGGATGCCCTGACCGAGGACGAGCGCCTCGTCCGCCTGTTCGAGGGCGTTTTCGCGGGCAACATCTTCGACCTCGGCGCGGTGGCCACCCTCGCGCTCTTTGAGCAAGGGTCCGTCGACTTCCGGGCGGTGCGGGCCAAGCTCAAACCCCGGCCGTGGTTCTTCGACCACCTTGACGCGTTCCTCGCCCGCCTGCGTGGCAAGCCGGGCTGCAAGTCCGCCGTGATGCTCGTGGACAATGCCGGGCCGGACGTCGTCCTGGGCATGATCCCCCTGGCCCGGGAGCTCGTGAGCAGGGGGGCCCACGTCATCCTCGCCGCCAATTCCCTGCCGGCGCTCAACGACATCACCCACCCCGAACTGACGGACCTTCTGCGGCAGGCCGCCGGGGCCGACCCGCTGATCCGCCAAGCCTTGGCCGACGGCCGCCTCGAGGCCATCCCCAGCGGCAATGGCTCGCCGCTGATCGACCTACGCCACGTCTCGGACGAACTCGCGCAGGCCGTCATCCAGCGCCGCTGCGACCTATTAATCCTCCAGGGTATGGGCCGGGCCATCGAGACCAACTTCGAGGCCCGTTTCCGCGTCGACGCGCTGAAACTGGCCATGATCAAGGACCCCGGCGTGGCCCGGTCGATCGGGGCCCGGATGTACGACCTGGTCTGCCGTTTCGACCCCGCCAACGCCGATATCTAGTCCGTGCAATAACGCCGGCCCGCCGGCGTTGACCCCTGCAACAGGGGGGTCGTCATGCCCTATGCGCCGACATCATGCGGAATCTCACCTCGTCGCTGCGGCCGGGCGGTCGGCTTCACCCTCATTGAGCTGCTGGTGGTCATCTCCATCATCGGCATCCTGATCGGCCTGGCCATGCCGGCCCTCTCGGTCGTCCGTCAGCGTGCCCGCAAGACGGCCTGCGCCAGCAACCTCCGCCAGGTCGGCGTGGCCATCGAGTCCTACAAGTCCGACCACCGCGAGTTCTACCCGGTGGCCAAGTACATGCCTGACCCGTTCCTCTCGAGCAGTGACGATCCCTCGCTGCCCATGGCCATCAAGGCCTACCTCGAGGCCAGCGACGACCACCCCAACGAGATCTACCGCTGCCCCGGCGACGTGATGGGCGCCTACGGCCTGTCCGGCTCGAGCTATGCCTACGAGACCGGCTTCTCCGGCCGGCGATTCGAAGACCAGCTCATGGCCAAACGCATGGGCCTGACCATCAGCGACGTCGTGGTGATGCGCGACTGCGACGGCGGCGACTTCCAGACGACCAAGGGCAGGATCACCCTGGCCTTCTTCCACGACCTGCGCAACCTCCTGTTCGCCGACGGCCACGCGGGGAACTACTAGCCATGCTCAGCTTCCTCGACAAACTCTCGCCCAGCACCCTGCGACGGATCAAGATCATCCTGCCCACGGCCGCGATCGTCTGCCTGACCGCCGGCAGCGTCTGGGCCTGGTGGCTCAGCCCGCCGGCCATGCCCGACGACATGAACCAGGCCGTCGACGTCCTGGCCAGCGGCCGCTACCAGCGGCTCGACAAGGACGCCCGGCAGCGCTACCTCGACCGTGCGGCCGAGCTGTTCATCAACGCCTCACCCGAGGACCGGCAGGGCCTTCGGCAGAAGTTCCAGGACCACCCCGAGCTGCGGCGCGTCATGCGCGAGGTCGGCCAGGAGATGATGGACAACCAGGTCGAGCGTTTTATCGCCGCCAGCCCCCAGGAGCGACAGCAGATCCTCGACGACGTGATCGACCGCCAGCAGGCCTTCATGCGTCGCCCCGGCGACGGCCCCCGCACGCGCCCGAGCACGCGGCCCTCGGGCGGCCCCCAGGGTGGGCCTCCCGGCTGGGGCGGCTCATCCAGCGACCGCAGGCAGCGCGCAGCCGACCGCCAGGAGAAGGGCAACCCCCAGCAGCAGGCCTTGCGGCGGGAGTTCTTCGAGGCCATGCGACAGCGTCAGCAGGAACGGCAGAAGAAGGGCCACTGACAATCGGCCAGCGTGATCAATCGGCGGCGACTTCGTCGGGCGCCCTGGCGGCGATGGCGGCAGGCCTGGGAGATGGTTTTGCTTCCGTCGGCCGGCGGAGCTGGAAGATGGTCCTCGCCCAGAAGATCAGGCCGATCAACGCCATCTCCTTCCACGGCGTCGACAGCTTCTCCAGCAGCAAGGCGATGACCGTCGCCACCACCAGCGTCACCATCGCGCCACGGAACTGATCAAAGGTCAGCGGCACCCGCCAAGCCACGAACCCCGCCAGCGGGATCAGCGTCAGCGGGATCGACCAGCCCGGCCAGTCCCACGCCTCGGGCCCGCCGAGACCGAACCCCGCCAGCAGCACAAACCCCACCACGTCCAGCAGCCAGATCACCCACGTCCGGTTGGTGCGCCACGTCTGTTCGTTGAAGTTCATGGTCACTCCTTCCTGAGCAGCCCCTCGCGCTGGATCATGATCTTGAGCGTGTGGCAGATCAGCTCGATCTGCGTCTCATCGAGTTTATTGTAGAAGGGCAGCGCGATCGTCCGCCCGCTGACCGACTCGGCGATCGGATAATCCCCGGGCCGGCACCCGAACCGCTCGCGGATGTAGGGCTGAAGGTGGATGCAGGGGAAGTAGTTCGAGGCCCCGATCTCGTGCCGGCGCAGGCCCTGGATGATCCGATCGCGGGCGGCCTGGTCGTACTCGTGGGCCAGCCGGATGACAAAGACGAACCAGCTCATCGAGTTCTCGTGCCCGGCCGGAATCGTCGGCAGGATGATCTCCTGCCAGTCCATGATCCGGTTCATGTAGCTCATCGCCACCCGCCGCCGGGCGTCGAGGATGTCGTCGAGCCGCTCCATCTGCGCGATCCCCAGGGCGCAGGCCAGTTCGCTCAACCGATAGTTGTAGCCCAGTCGCTCGTGCGTCAGCCACGATCCCAGGCGGTTCCCGCACGCCTCGCCCGGCTGGTCGCCGAACCCCTCGAGCGCCCGGCCCTGATTGCGCAGGCTCCGGCATAGGGCCGCCACCCGATCGTCGTCGGTGACGATCATCCCCCCCTCGCCGGTGGTGATCTGCTTGTTGGGGAAGAAGGCGAACACGCCCACCCGCCCGAACGACCCGACCGGCTTCTCCCGGCACTTGCCCCCCAGGGCCTCGCAGCAGTCCTCGACCAGGGCGATCTCGTGGGCGTTGGCGATCGCCGCGATCCGGTCCATGTGCGTGGGGTTGCCGAAAACCTCGACGGCCAGGATGGCCTTGGTCCGCGGCGTGATCGCCGCCTCGACCTTCTCCGGGTCCATGTTCAGGCTGCGCGGGTCGATGTCCACGAACACCGGTGTCGCCCCGGTGTAGAGGATGCAGTTCGTCGAGGCCACGAAGGAGAAGGGCGTGGTGATCACCTCGTCGCCCGGCCCGATCCCCAGCGCCAGCAGGGCCAGGTGCAGCCCCGACGTGCCGGAGTTGACCGCGATCCCGTGCCGCCGGCCCGCCCGCTCGGCCACCATCTCCTCGAACCGCGCCTGCCTCGGCCCGATGCTCAGCCGGCCCGACTGGAGCACCTGCGTCACCACCGCGATCTCCTTCTCGGTGATGTCCGGCAGGCTCAGGGGGATGGCGCTGTTCCAGGTGGATTCCATAGACGTGCTTTCCATTCGGAGGGTGCAATGGCCGGACTGGCCGGTCTCAAAACGACACCCACTCCATAGTCTATCGGGCGGAAGCTTGGCTTAGAACGATTGAAAGGGCCCCCGTCTGGCCGGTGTGCTTGAGGTACAGCCAGGCCGCCTGCAGACGCAGCGTGTCCTCGATGTTCGCCCCGCCGCGGACGATCACGCCCAATCGTTCGAGCTCGACCGGGTCGATCTCGTCGTGCTGCCGGGCGGCGATGATGACCTCCAGCCAGCGGGCCGTCGGGTCCTCAAGCCCCCCCGGCAGCGCGTCCTCAAGGGTGCTCAGGATATCCACCGCCGCCCGGCTCTTGACCCGCACCAGCCCCAGCAGGATCACGCGCTGCATCATCTGCGCGTCCTGCCCCGCGCCCGTCATCAGCCCGGCCAGCACTGGCGCCGCCTCGGCGGGTTTCTGCTCGGCCAGCGCCTCGGCCGCCTCGACGGCCAACTCCAGCCGGCTGGCGCGGTTCCGCACCGGGCCCTGGATTGACCCGATCATCGCCCGCCACAGCGGGATCTGGGCCGACGACGGCGCGAAGTCGTTGACGTAGGTCAACAGGGCGACGTTGACCACCGGATGTTGCATGCCGATGAGGTTGACCACCGGCTCGACGTTCAGCGTGCGTCGATCCACCGGCAGGGCTGTCAGCGGCTGGGCGGTGGCCAGGACGTGGGCCATTGGCGGGCCCGCCAGCGCCATCGCCTCCGCCGCCCGGCCGATCTGCACCAGCAGCCGCTCGTCCGCCCGCGTCAGCAAGCCGAAGTCGCGCGGATTCAGCCACGGCGCCGCCTGCATGATCAGCACCGCCATCCGGATCCGATGCGCGGGGTCCGTCTCGCGGCTGAACCATCGGTTGAAATGCCCCGGCGCGTCCGGCTCGCCCAACCGCAGCGCCGTCTGCAGGGCCAGCAGACGCAGCCGCACAGGCTGGCTCTCGTCGCGGCTGAGCCCCAGCGACCACGGCCCAGCCACCTTGAAATCCATGCGGATGGCCGAGCGCAGCAGCATCGTCTGCACCGTCTCACGCTGCGGGTCCTCCGAGGCGTTGAGCTCCGTCAGCCGGTCCAGGCCCGAGCGATCACCCGCCGCGGCCGCGACCAGCCCGGCCATGCTCCGCTCGCTCAGGCTCGCCACGTGCATCGCCGCCGAGAGGGCCGGCATGTCCACCGGCCGCCCGCGGGACATCAGCTCCAGCGACAGCACCACCTTGATCCCCACATCCAGGTTCGCCCAGCCCATCACCTGCTGGATCTGCTCGTCGCCGAGCATGTGCGTGTCGAGCGCCGCCCCGATCAGCTGGCCCAGCACGACCTGATCGCTCACGCGTTGCAGGCGCGACAGGTCCACCTGCCGCCGCGGGCTGGCCTCGGCCAGGCCCAGAAGCCCGTGGATCTTGAGCGTCGGATTGCTCGACTCGAACAGCCATTCGTAAATCGGCGCCAGGCCGGGGTCCTCGAGGTGCCGCAGGGCCCGCAGCAGGCGGTGATACCGCCCGTCCGGCGTGGGCGTGAGGCACCCCTGCATCAGCCGAACCGCCGCCTTGGCCGTGGGGTCCAGGCTCGGCGCGGTGGTCTGCGACCGGACCGATGACGCCAGAATCGCCGTCATCAGGATCATCGCCCCGGCCCACACCCTGGCGCGTAGCCCTTTCATCACCCGCTAAGTCTAAGTCCTTGGACCGCTTGACGCCATGCTCACGGTGGCCGATGGTCCCATCCTCACCACCCCGCACGCCCCGCGACGTTGACCCCCCGACGCGGTCGTGCGACACTCTTACGTTCTGATGATTTACGAGCGTGCCAACATCCGCCAGATGGCCGGCTACGTCCCCGGCGAGCAGCCCGAGGACGGCTCGGTCGTCAAGCTCAACACCAACGAGAACCCCTACCCGCCCGCGGAAGGGGTGATGGCCGTCCTGCGCGACTTCCCCGCCGACCGGCTGCGACGCTATCCCAATCCCACGGCCGCCAACTTCCGGGGGCTGGCCGCGAAGGTGCATGGCCTCAAGCCCGAGAACGTCCTGGCGACCAACGGCGGCGACGAGCTGCTCCGCCTGCTCGTGACCACCTTCATCCCCCCCGGCGGCGTGCTGGCCATGGCCGAGCCGAGCTACTCGCTCTACCCCGTCCTGGCCGACGTGCAGGGCGCCCGCACCCTCCGGATTCCCTTGAAGGACGATTGGTCCCTTCCGGGGGAAGGGGATTTTGCGGACAAGGCCAACGACGGCGGCGCCGCCCTGACGATCGTCGTCAACCCCCACGCTCCCTCGGGCCGACTCACCACCGTCAGCGACCTAGCCGATCTGGCCAAACGCCTCCGCGGCGTCCTGGTCGTCGATGAGGCCTACGTCGATTTCGTCGACCCGGACCTCAGGCACGACGCCACGCAGCTCGTCCGCACGCTGCCGAACGTCCTGCTCCTGCGGACGCTGAGCAAGGGATATTCCCTGGCCGGCCTCCGTTTCGGCTACGGCCTAGGCCCCCCCGGAATCATCGAGCCGATGTTGACCAAGACCAAGGACAGCTACAACACCGACGCCCTGTCCCAGGCCCTGGCCGAGGAGGCGTTATCAAACCGTGACGCGGCGTCCAAGACCTGGCAGGCCGTGCGATCCGAGCGCCAGCGACTCACCCAAGCCCTGATCCAGAGAGGCTTTGAGATCCCCCCGAGCCAGTCCAACTTCATCCTGCCCAAACCCCCGGCCCAAGGTCCGAATGCGTCGGCCCTCTATGAATCCCTCAAAAACCAGCGCATCTTTGTCCGATACTTTGACCAGGACCGTCTGCGCGACCGCCTGCGGATCACCCTCGGCAGCCCCGAGCAGAACAC
>JADZET010000391.1 GCA_020850375.1 Phycisphaeraceae bacterium
TAGTACCCGATCAAGAGGTACGAGCACAGCCCCACGCCCTCCCACCCCAGGTACAGCAGCACCAGGTTGTCCGCCAGCACCAGCGTCGTCATCGCGAAGATGAACAAACTCACCGCCGCGAAGAACCGCGCGTAACCCCGGTCCCCCGCCATGTACCCCGTGGCATAGATCGCCACCAACAGCCCCACCCCCGTCACCACCAGCAGCATCACCACCGTCAACGGGTCGATGAAGTACGCCATCTGCACCCGCAGCGACCCGACCTCGAACCACGTGAACAGCGACGCCACGTGATCGCTCAGGCTCGACGTCCCGACCTCGAACGGCCGCACCGAGTAGCTCATCCCCACGCTGATCGCCAGCGCCGCCGCGATCGACCCCACGCAGATCGCCCCCGCGTACCTTCGCCAGCTCTTGCGCGTGCAGCACAACCCGCACAGCACCGCCGCCAACGCCGGCAACCAGGGGATCAGCTTGGCCCATTGAATGCTCATGGATCGCTTTACTCACACGCCGCGCCCGCCGCGGCAGGGTAGGGCGGTCATCAGCCGCGCAACTGGCTCCACACCGACGCATCGAGCGTGTGACGCCGCCTAAACAGCAGCACCACCAGGCCCAGCGCCAGCGCCGCCTCCGCCGCCGCCGCCGTCAGCACGAAGATCACGAACGACTGCCCCGTCACGTTGTGGTGATACAGGCTAAACGCCCCGAGCGCCACGATCACCCCCTGAAACATCAACTCCGTGCACAGGAACATGATGATCAGGTTCCGCCGGATCAAAAAACCCACCAGCCCCAACGCGAACAGCACAAACGCCGTCGCCAGGAAGTGCGCCAATGTCAGGCTCGTCAGGTTCGTCATGGCAACTTATCCGTGAACGTTCATTCTCGCAGGTGGGCATCCAACTTCCGGGGGGTAGGGGGGTCAGGCAGGGGGCCTATGGGTCGTCGGCGTCTCCGGAACCCGCTGCCTCGCCAGCACCACCGCCCCGACCAGCGACACCGACAGCAGCACCCCCGCCAGCTCCAGCCCCAGGAGGTGCCCCCTGAACAAATCCAATCCAACCTTCTCGATGTTGTCCAACTCCCGCGCCTGCGGCATCCCCTCCGCCAAGAGCGCCGCATCCCCCGCCGACGCCCCCTCGATCAATCTCGCCGCCCGCCGGTTCGGCAGCTCGCTCGCGATGATCTGCGCATCGCTCGCCCCCGCCGCCTCCGGGTTCACAGGCACGTCCATCTTGAACGCCCCGGTCAAGAGCGCCGCCAGCAGCAGGAACCCCACCGCCACCGCCGCCAACGGCTCACGCGCCGCCCGTTCATACTCCGGCGACACGTCTCCCCCCGTCGCGTCCCCCGCGCTCGACGCCAGCATGATCACGAACACGTACGTCACCAGGATCGCCCCGGCATAAATAATGATCATCGCCGCCGCGATAAACGGCGCCTCCAAGACCAGCAACAGCCCCCCGCTCGCCAGCACCAGCATCACAAACCACAGCGCGCTGTACACCGGCCGCTGATGCGTGATCACCCGCACCCCCGACCCGATCGCGATCGCGCTAAAGATGTAGTAGTACGCCATCGGCCCCGCGTCCGACCCCAGCGCCGGAAGCTCCCGACTCAAGGCCAGCCACACCCCCCCCAGCGTCATCACCCCCAGCAGCCCCCCCAACCGTGTCGGGCTGTATCCGCGTCGCGGCGCCATCATGTAAACAGCCAGCGCGCCCAGGCCCGTGGCCAGATAGATGGCGATCTGAATCGATGGGCTCATGGAGGATCAGATCTCGTGTGTGTGGGCGGGGTGTTGGGGCTATTCCGGATTACTTCAATACTTCCGGGGGGTTCCGGGGGGAAACTTAAGGCAAAGGATAGAAGCCCCCACGGGCCTTTGCAACAGACCCGCCGGTGGGATGAATCGCCCACAACACCTTGTCCACAACCGATCTCCGGAATTTCAACGCGCAACCTGTCCCGCCCGCCATACCGCCTCCGCGCCGCGCCCCGCAACTCCTCCAAGCCGGGGCGCGAGCCCCGGGTGCTACGTGTACCATGCCTCTCTTCTCCCATGCACGACTTCTGGCAAATCCCCGCCCAACCTCCCCTCGACCTCGAGCACCTCGGCCCCTGGGACCAACCCCTCGAGGGCCTCGCCCCCCACAGCCGCGCCCTCCGCCTCCGCTATAGCTCCCTCGAACACGCCGGCCGCCCCTCGAGCATCTTCGCCGTCGCCGCCCTCCACCCTCAATCGCACCAGCGCCCCACCGTCGTCCTCGTCCATGGCGGCGGCGCCGTCCACACCTCCTTCAAGGGCTGGCTCACCAAGCCCTACCTCGAGCTGGGCTACAACCTCCTCGCCCTCGACCTGCCCGGCAAAGGCTTCCAACGCGACGCCTCCCTCTCCACCGGCCCGGACATGTCCCACGACTCCGTCTTTGTCGACGGCGACCTCCGTCAGTCCTATCTCTTCCACGCCGTCGCCGCCGTCCGCCGCACCCTCGACGCCGCCGAATCGCTCGGCTGCGCCACCAACACCCTCCTGCTCGAGGGCTGGAGCTGGGGCGGCGTCATCTCCCTCCTCACCGCCGCCGCCGACCCCCGCGTCACCGCCGTCATCGCCGCCTTCGGCTCAGGCGCCCTCCGTCAGGGCCGCATCGCTCACGACCTCGCACGCCTCGCCCCTGCCGCCCAGCAGCGCTGGCGCCTCGCCCTCGACCCCGCCTGCCAGCACTATCCTCCCCACCTCCTCGCCTACCTCCCCACCGGCGCCAACGACAGCTTCTTCTCACTCCCCGACAACCTCCGCACCGCCCACGCCCTCGCCCACCGCGCCCACTTCCTCGCCTCCCCCAACAAGGACCACGCCCTCGACTCCCCCGACGCCCTGTCCCTTCGCCGCCTCGGCGCCCTCCTCGCCGACCACGCAACCCCCCGTTGGCCGCGCGTCGAGTCCATCGCCCAACACGGCGATCAACTCATCCTCACCGCCTCGGGCATCACAGGCGAAGTCGCCTGGGCCGTCTCCGACGCACCCCCCAACGATCTCCCCGCCGTGGACTGGACCAAGGTCCACTGGACCCTCCACACCACCCCCGTCACCACTAGCAGCGCCGCCCTCGACGCCCGCCTCCTCCGCGATCACCCCTGGTACGCCACCCTCACCAGCCCCGACGGCCTGCGCGCCTCCACCCCCCTGTACCTGGGCCCGCGCGCACTGGAAGTCTGACGCCCTGATCTTGCCTCCCGCCCCGACATCTCGCATCATTCCCCGATTCCCTCAATCCTTTCCCAGAGGCCTCCCATGCCCACCGACATCCTCTCCACCTTCGAATGCGGCGACACCACCCTCCAGTACCGCATCACCCCCTCCGCCCCCGGAAGTAGCCCCGGAAGTAGCCCCGGCAAGAACCGCAACGTCGGCCTCTGGATGTTCCCCACCTCCCTCGCCTCCCGCGTCGCCACCCGCCGCGAGAAATTCCCCGACTGGCACATGTCCTGGGAGCCGCTCCCGTTCTTCCTCGACACCCTCGCCCACGTCAAACGCGCCGGCGACCCCTACTCCGGCGGCTTCGCCCAGGGCCGCACCCTCCGCCCCTCGGCCATGACCAACGAGTTCAAGTTCATCAGCCAGAAAGTCGCCGACGAGCAGGGCGGCAAGCGCATCACCACCGAGCTAAAAGCCGCCCGCGGCGACGCCCTCATCCACGAGCTCTGGTGGCACGCCCACGACCAGGCCGTCCACGTCCAGACCACCTACGCCAACCGCACACCCGACCCGATCACCCTCGAGCTCCTCACCAGCTTCAACCTCGGCGGCATCACCCCCTTCGCCCCCGACGACGCCCCCGAACGCCTCTTCGTCCACCGCCTCCGTTCCTACTGGAGCGTCGAAGGCCGCCTCGTCACCGAACCCCTCGAGCAGCTCCACCTCGAGCGTTCCTGGTCTGGGCATGCCGTCGAATCCGAACGCTTCGGCCAGGTCGGCTCCATGCCCGTCCGCGGCCA
>JADZET010000392.1 GCA_020850375.1 Phycisphaeraceae bacterium
CCTACGGCATCACCTGGGGCAAGGACGTCAAGGACAACGACTCGACCTTCATCATCATGGGCCTGACCGGCTCGGACCTCGAGGTCAACGGCTACGTCGACGGCGGGCAGCTCTCGGCCTCCGGCCCCGGGATGAACACCATCGCCGCGGCCCGCACGGGCGACCCGATGGCCTGGGAGAGCATCCGCCGCGAGAAACTCCAGCGAGGCGCCTGTCGGTTCCACGGCGTGCAGATGGGCCTGCAGATCCCGCTGCTCCAGAAGCCGGGCGTGATCATCATCGTTGGCGCGGTGCACAACTCCTACCACACCACCTACGTCGAGGGCATCCGTGAGGCGATTCCCCCACGCACGCCGCTGATCGCCGGAGTGGGGCAGTGGGAGGACTACGTCTACTGCGACGGTCTGAAGTTCTACGACCGCACCAACGCCGCCAACGAGACCGTCTGCGGCCGGATGGCCCTGACCATCGCGGGCACGGACTTCGACATGGGCGTCTATGGCGGCGAGTGCTGCAACAAGTCCGGCGTCGAGTCGATCGACCGCCACACGGCCGACTGCGCCATGCGGATGCGCGAGAGCCTTGGAGGGAAGAACCCCGAGGCGATGATCTCCTTCTCCTGCGTCACCCGCCTGCGCGACTCGAAGATCATGGACCCCTCGGTCCTGACGGCCATGATGGACAAGCACTTTTTCCAGAACGACGCGGGCGCGGAGCTCTTCGGTTGCTTCTGCGGCGGCGAGGTGTACGCCGGCATGTGGGGCGACTACACGGCCGGCGGCGACCGCCTGGTGTCCATCGGCTTTAGGGCCAAGTGATTCGTTCATCAACCACCAAGACACCAAGGACACCAAGAAGACAGGAAGACAATTTACCACGGAGTTCACGGAGGACACGGAGAGGGAAGGCAGAGCTCAATCCAAACGAATCATTGTTTTCGGATCGACTCCGTGAACTCCGTGTCCTCCGTGGTGAAACTCTTTGTCTTGTCTTCTTGGTGCCTTGGTGGTTCATCCTGATTCCTTGGAGACAACCATGCCGACCTCGATCTATCCCGACCTCAAGGGCAAGCACGTCCTGATCACCGGCGGCACCGGCGGCATCGGCGCCGGGGTCACGCCAGCGTTCGTCGAGCAGGGCTCGATCGTGACGACCATCGGCCGCAGCCGCGAGCACGCCGAGCAGACGCGCAAGCTCTGCCAGGGCATGCCGGGCCAGATGCACTTCTATGAGTGCGACCTGGCCGACGCCGACGCCCTGGTCCGCACGCTCGAGAAGATCCAGTTGGAACGCGGCGACGTCGACGTGCTGGTCAACAACGCCGGCTGGGACCCGCGCTACGACACGACCAAGATGACCGTCGAGCAGTGGGATTACCTCTTCGCCCTGAACATCCGGCACTACTTCATCACGGCCCGGCACTGCATCCCCGCCATGCGCAAGAAGAAGGCCGGCTCGATCATCATGACCACCAGCCACCAGTTCTGGATCGGCTTCGGCGAGCTCAGCGCCTACAACGCCACCAAGGGCGCGATCATCGGCTTCGTCCGGGCCCTGGCCAAGGAGGTCGGCAAGGACAGCATCCGCGTCAACGCCCTGGCCCCCGGCTGGGTGATGACCGAACGACAGCTCAAGGAGATGATCACCCCCGAGCGGCAGAAGAAGCTCTTCGAGGAGGAGCAGATCCTGCCCATGTTCCTCAAGCCCGAGGACCTGGCGCCTAGCTACCTCTTCCTGGCCAGCGACGCGAGCAAGCCGATCACCCGGCAGACCCTCGTCGTCGACGCGGGCTTCGCGATGGCGTAGCCGGGCGCGAAATGGCATCTATTGACGGAGTATCATCGGCCATATAGGATTTGTTAGTCATGATTCACAAGTCCGTTACCAACTCGGTGGACCTTGCGACTGCTGGCTTCATCGCCAGCGATCGTCACGGTCATGTCCATACCGAGGTGCGGGCCACCTGAATCGTTGCTTTTTCTCGCGATTCCCAAGGCCCGCTCCCGTCGAGCGGGCTTTTGTTGTTTTTGGCCCCTGCAAAGGATCTTCCCATGGACCTTGACGACATTCGCATCATCGGCGGTTCGGCGAGTCAGACGCTTACCCGGGCGATCTGTGCCGACCTGGGCATGGCGCCGACCCGGGCCGAGGTGCAGCATTATCCCGACGGCAACCTGGTCGTCCGGGTCGGCGAGAACGTGCGCGGGCGGGACGTGTACGTGGTGCAGTCCACGGCGTTCCAGGCCAACGATCATTTCATGGAGTTGCTGTTCTGGATCGACGCCTGCAAGCGCGGCTCAGCGGCGTCGGTGACGGCGGTGGTGCCGTATTTCAGCTACGCCAAGGGGGACAAGAAGGATGAGCCGCGCGTGTCGATCCGGGCGCGGGTCTGCGCCGATGCGCTCGAGGCGGCCGGCGTGGACCGGGTGGTGACGATGGACCTGCACGCCCCGCAGATTCAAGGTTTTTTTCGCGTGCCGGTGGATGACCTGATGGCGTTGCCCGTGCTGGGGCAGGTCGTGCGGGAGATGAGGCTGCCCGACCTGGTGGTGGTCTCGCCGGACGCGGGGTTTGCCAAGAAGGCCCGACGTTGGGCGACGTACCTGGGTGCGGACCTGGCAATTGCCGACAAGGAGCGACGGGACGACAGGGGCGAGCTGGTCATCACCGGCATCATCGGCAACGTGCGGGGGCGGACGGCCCTGATCGTCGACGATTTTACGGTCATGGGCGGCACGCTGGTCTGCACCGCGCAGCGGTTGATCGAGGCTGGGGCGAAGGAAGTTTACGCGTCGATCACGCACGGCCTGTTTACGCCGCGGTGCGTGGAGGCGGTGCGTCAGAGCCCGATCCGGATGCTGCTGGCCACGGACACCGTCGAGCACGGGCTGGACAACCTGGGCGAAAAGATCAAAGTGGTCTCCGTGGCGCCCCTCTTCGCTGAGGCCATCCGGCGCATTCACACACGGCAGAGCATCAGCGTGCTGTTCGAATCCTGACCCCCGGAAGGGGAATGTTGGGAGTCATCCTCGAAAGGTGGATCAGGGCCATGAATCTGATCATTCGCTGTTGTGAGAGCTGGGACGCTGCCGCTGTGATCGACCTGTGGCGGCGGTGCGGCCTGCTGCGGCCGTGGAATGATCCGCGGGAGGATTTCGCCCGTAAACTCGCTCATAGCGGGGATCTTTTCCTGATGGGCGTCATGGGAGAGAAGGTGGTGGCTGCCGTGATGGCTGGGTATGACGGCCACCGAGGATGGATAAACTATCTGGCGGTGGACCCGTTGATGCGCAGGCAGGGGATCGGTCGCAGGATGATGGATGAGTGCCAGACACGGCTGGAGAGACTGGGTTGTCCCAAGATCAATCTGCAGGTGCGAGCGACAAATCGGGAGGTCATCGCCTTCTACCAGGCCGTCGGCTATAAGGTCGATGAGGTCGTGAGCCTGAGCAAGCGGATAGACTGACGTTCCTATGGGTCTGCCTGCATCGGCGGCCGTCTGCCCTGCATCAGGCGGCGTAGGGAGCCTGGTATGAAACATCTTCGCAAGGAACTCTGGTTCAACACCAAGTCGCGCCGAGATTACATCAACATCACCCCGGAGGTGGAGCGTGCGGTGGCGGAGAGCGGAGTGCGGGAGGGGCTGTGCCTGGTCAACGCGATGCACATCACGGCCAGCGTCTACATCAACGACGCCGAGTCCGGGCTGATCCAGGACTACGATGATTGGCTCGAGAAGCTCGCGCCGCATGAGCCGATCGATCAGTACCGGCACAACCGCACGGGCGAGGACAACGGCGACGCGCACCTTAAGCGGCAAATCATGGGCAGGGAAGTGGTCGTGGCGATCACGGCGGGCAAGCTCGATTTCGGCCCCTGGGAGCAGATCTACTACGCGGAGTTCGACGGGCGGCGGCGCAAGCGGGCGCTGATTAAGATAATCGGTGAGTAGGCGGGCGTTCCGGGCCATTCCGGCGTATTCCGGGGGAGGAGCACGTCCATGTCCGATCTGTGGGCCGAGCATGTTCGAAAGAGCTACGCATCAAGCATCGGCCGACCGGCGCGTGAACTGGTGACGCCGGCGTTGGTGTTGGACCTTCATGCGGCCAAGAGGAACCTTGCCCGGATGGTCGATCACATGCGGGGCAAGGCCACCATGCTTCGGCCGCACATCAAGGGGCAGAAGTGCGTTGAGCTGGCGAGGATGCAGGTTGAGGCCGGGGCGATCGGCGTGTGCACGGCCACGGTGTGGGAAGCGGCGGTGATGAGCCGGGCGGGCATCGAGGACGTGCTGATCGCCAACCAGGTCGTGGGCCGGCAGAAGATTCAGACCCTGGCGCAGACCGCTGAGCGCTGTCGGCTGACGGTGGCGGTGGACCATCCGCGGCATTGCGATCTGCTCGAAGAGGCGATGACGGCAACCGGGGGCAATCTCGAGGTGCTCATCGAGATCGACGTGGGCATGAGACGCGGCGGCGTGCGATCGGTGCTCGACGCGGTGACGGTGGCGCAGCATGTCGCCAAGCTCAAACACCTTCGTTTCCGCGGGATTCAGGCGTACGAGGGTCATTGCATGATGGAGCCCGATCGCGCGGCGAGGATCGCCAAGGCTCGTAAGGCGGCGGACCTCACGGGCAATGCGATCGGCCAGCTGGTCAAAGCGGGCTTCAAGTGCGAGGCTGTTTCCGGGGGCGGCACGGGGACGTACGAAATCACCGGGGCGGATCCTCGCTACACCGAGCTGCAGGCGGGCTCGTACCTGCTGATGGACATGTTCCACGGCAAGCTCGTCTCGGGCTTCGAGCATGCGCTGACGGTGATGACGACCGTCGTCGTTCGTCAGGGCATGACGGTGGTGCTCGACTGCGGGAGCAAGTCGATCTGCGTGGACGAGGCGGGGACGCCGATGAAGACTTACCCCTTCTACAAGGCCCGGGACTTTCACGAGGAGCACGCGCTCTTTGACGTGGACGAGCGATGTGACCTGAGCATCGGCGACACCGTCGAGCTGATCCCCGGTTATTCGCCCAGCACGATCAACATGTACGACGTCTACCACGTCGTGGAGAACGGCGTGGTGGTGGACATCTGGCCCGTGGTCCCGCGCGGCCCGGGGCATGGGGGATTGCTTGCAGGAGCAACATCATGAAGAAAACGCCGGCCAAACCCATGACCCGTGCGGAGTTTGACGCGCTGTTCAAGAAGGTCTGCAACTGGGGCCGCTGGGGCGAGGACGACGAGCGGGGGACGCTCAACTACATCACGCCCAGGCACATCACGGGCGCGGCCAAGCTCGTGCGGTCCGGCCGGACGGTGTCGCTGGCCATCCCGATCAATACCGTGGCCGGGCCGGACAATCCAAACCCGGCTGTGCACAAGATGGTGGTCCTGCACGATACCGCGTGGCCGGAGGGCGAGCCGCGCTTCGCCACCGACTCGCTCGACTCGCAGTTCCACGGCGACTGCTTCACTCACATGGACGCCCTCTGCCACGTCAGCTACCAGGGCAAGCTCTACAACGGCAAGCCCGCGGATTCGGTGACCAAGACCGGTGCCACGCTGCAGGACATCACCGCCTTCGCCCACGGCATTGTGGGGCGAGGCGTGCTCCTGGACATCCCGCGTCTGCGCGGCGTCAAGTGGCTTGAGCTGGGCGACGCCGTGACGGCTGAGGAACTCGAAGCGGCGGAGAAGGCCCAGGGCGTGCGTCTGGGCGAGGGTGACATCATGCTCTTTCGCACGGGCCACCACCGCCGGCGATTGGAGCTCGGGCCGTGGAACCCCGGCTACAGCGGTTTAGGTATGGCCGGCCTGCACGCCTCATCCATGCTCATGCTGCACGAGCGGAAGGTCGCGGTGTTCCTGCCCGACGGCGACGGCGAGACGGTGCCGAGCAACGTCGAGGGCATCGCCTGCCCGATCCACACCCTGCAACTCGTGGCCATGGGGATGGTCTGCGCCGACAGCCTGCAATTCGAGGAACTCGTTGAGGTCTGCGAGCAGGAAAAGCGCTGGGAGTTCATGGTCTCCGCCAGCCCGCTGAGATTGCCGCGGGCGACGGGGTCGATGTTCAACCCGACGGCGATCTTCTGACACCATGCTACAGGCGCCGTGTCACGTGTCCCCTCGCTACTGCAGACGCCGCCAACCACCGAGGTAACCGATGTGCGCATGTCAAGATGCCTATGGCAAGGCGATGATGGACTATTTGACGGGGAGGCGTACGGCCGAACTGATGCAGATCGGGTGCAAGACGTGGTTTTTCGAATATGACCAGTGGTTTGAGCGAGAGCAAGGGGCGATGCAGTATGTTCAAGGTCGGGTACTTGATGTTGGGTGTGGTGCCGGACGGCATTCTCTTTATCTTCAAGGCCGCGGCTGTGACGTCCTGGCAATTGACAAATCTCCGTTGGCCATAAAGGTTTGCCGGCATCGTGGTGTTCGAGAGACCAGGGTGATGTCGCTCACTCAGGTCACGCGCAGATTGGGGCTGTTCGATACCATTCTCCTGTTGGGGAATAACTTCGGTTTGATGGCCAATCGCAGACGCGCACGGTGGATATTGCGTCGATTCTGGGCGATGACCAGAGCCGACGCGAGGATTCTGGCCGGCAGTGGCGATCCGGCCGCAAACAGTAATCCTGACACACTGGCCAAGATGGAGAGTAACCGGCGGCGAGGCCGCATGCCGGGGCAGTTCCGCATGCAGGGGCGATATGGAAACTGCAAGACACCCTGGTTCGACTGGCTCTTCGTCTCTGAGACAGAAATGGAGGAGCTTGTTGACGGCACTGGGTGGCGCATATCGCGTTTCCTTCGGGACAACACCGACGCGTACGTCGCCGTCATATTGAAAGAGCACTCCAAGCGCAACGGAGGTCGTTCGAGTTCTCAGAAGTCGTAGCACGCAAGCGCCACACTGCCGTTTCCCTCACTGACTCATCAGATCCCCCCCCGTGGCCAGGATGTGTTCGCCGGTGACGTGGTCGGAGAGGTAGCAGGCCAGGAAGAGGGCGACGCGGCCGATGTCCTCGGGGTAGCCGACCTTGCGCAGGGCGGCGGACTGGGCCCAGGCTTCGGGGTTCTGGTTGGGCTCCCAGGATTTCTGCATGAAGCGTTCGGTGGTGGGCGTCATCACTGCCCCGGGGCAGATGGCGTTGCAGTAGACCTTGTGCCGGCCGAGCTCCTTGGCGATGTTGCGGGTCATGGAGATGATGGCCGCCTTGGTGGCGCAGTAGGCGATGGCGCCCTCGGGCAGGGGGGCCCGGCCGGAGTCGGAGGAGAGGTTGATGATCTTGCCCCCGCCCTGGCGGACCATCACCTTGGCCACGGCCTGGCAGAGCATGAAGGTGCCGCGGACGTTGACGGCGAAGTGCTTGTCGAAGAGGGCCAGGCTCGTCTCAAGGAACGGCACCCAGTCCTGCACGGCCGCGTTGTTGACCAGGACATCGATCCGGCCGAAGTCCTTTTCCACGCCGGCGACGAAGGGGGCGATGGCCTTTTCGTCCGCGACGTCGAGCCCCCGGAAGGTGACGGGGCTGCCGGTCTTCTTCGCGAGATCGGTTGCGGTCTGAGCGCCCTTGGCCTCCTGGAGGTCGGCGACGATGACGGTGGCGCCCTCGCGAGCGAAGACCTCGGCGATGCCCGCGCCAATGCCCTGGGCGGCGCCGGTGACGATGGCGATCTTGTCCTTGAGCAGCATGTCTAAAATCCTCCCTGGGAGACGTGGCGTTGGAATGGACCGGCGGATTGTCGCCGGATGCGGGCCACGGGGCAAGATCCGCCTCGCGGGCTGGATGATTACAATGATCGGCCTATGCAGAACCACGGAATCGCCAATGCGCTGACGGAGTACGGGGATCGCCAGTTCTCGCTGTACATGCGGCGGGCGTTCGCCCAGTCGATGGGTTTTAGCCGAGAGGCCTTGGATAAACCCATCGTGGGGATCATCAACACATTCAGCGACCTGAACAACTGCCACCGCGACGTGCCGCGCCTGGTCGAGGCGGTCAAGCGCGGCGTGTGGCAGGCGGGGGGGCTGCCGCTGGAGTTCCCGACGATCTCGCTGGGCGAGTTGTTCCTCAACCCCAGCAGCATGATGTTCCGCAACCTGATGTCGATGGACGTCGAGGCGATGGTCAAGGCCCAACCGATGGACGCGGTGGTGGCCATCGGTGGGTGCGACAAGACGATGCCGGCGATGCTCATGGGCGCCGCCAGCGCGGGGCTGCCCACGGTGGCCCTGGTCACCGGGCCGATGCTCTCGGGCAGCGTGGGGGCCGAGCGCGTGGGAGCGTGCACGGATTGCCGGCGCTACTGGGGCATGTACCGGCGCGGCGAGGTGACGGACGAGGGGATCGATCGCGTCGAAGCGAACCTCGTGCCGACGTCGGGCACGTGCGGCGTGATGGGCACGGCGTCGACGATCGCCTGTGTGCTCGAGTCGCTGGGTGTCATGCCCCCCGGAAGCGCGGCGGTGCCCCAGGTCATGGCCGAGCGGTATCGCATCGCCGAGGAGTCGGGGAAGCTGGCGGTCTCGGCGCTGGCGTCGAAGCTCACGCTTGACAAGATTCTGACGAAAAAGGCCTTTGAGAATGGTCTGCGCGTGCTGCAGGCGGTGGGGGGGTCGACGAACGTCGTCGTGCACCTGATGGCCATCGCGGGGCGACTGGGTCTGCGGTTGACGCTCGACGACCTCGAGCGCGTCAGCGAGACGACGCCCGTGCTGGTGGACCTTAAACCCTCGGGCCAGGGTTACATGGACGACTTCTTCCGGGCTGGCGGTTTGCCCGTGGTACTGCGTGAGCTGCGCGACCTTCTGCACCTTGACGCGATGACGATCACCGGTCAGACGCTCGGCCAGTGGCTGGATGGGCCGTATGAGTTCCCGGCGTGGCAGTCGATCATCCGCCCCCGGAAGTCGCCGTTGCAGGCTGTTGGCGGGCTCGTGGTAGTCAAGGGCAACCTCGCGCCGCACGGGGCGATCGTCAAGCGCGCCGCGGCCGATCCGCGTCTGCTCAACCACACCGGCCGGGCGGTGGTGTTCAAGGATCTGAAAGACCTAGCCGAGCGCGTCGATTCACCCGACCTGGACATCACGCCCGACGACGTGATGGTGCTGCAAAACGCCGGCCCCAAGGGCGCCCCCGGCATGCCCGAGGCGGGTTGTCTGCCCATCCCCAAGAAGCTCAAGGGCGTGAAAGACATCGTCCGCATCAGCGACGCCCGCATGAGCGGCACAGCCTTCGGCACGGTGGTGTTGCATGTGACGCCGGAGGCGGCGGTGGGCGGCCCCTTGGCCCTGGTGCATAGCGGCGACAAGATCACGCTGAGCGTCGACAAGCGTGAGCTGACGTTGCACGTGGATGACGCCGAGCTCGCCCGCCGGCGTGCAGCGTGGAAGGCCCCCGCCGGCCCGCAGCGCGGGTACGACTGGCTCTATCACCAGCACGTCCAGCAG
>JADZET010000393.1 GCA_020850375.1 Phycisphaeraceae bacterium
GGCCTGTGACGCACCCGCCGCCAGGGGCTATCGCCTAACGCCGCAGGCCTTGCGGCGAGCCATCAAGGACAACCCCGCGCCGATCATCACGACGGTGGCGGGCTCGGGGATGGTGGCCCCGCCGGCCAGGGGGATGGTGACGAAGGACGCGCCGCCGACGTTGGTGTTGAAGCCCAGGTCGATATCGCCCTGGGCCCAGAGCTGACCGGCGACCGTGGTCATGCCGTCGAGGGTGATGTTCGACGTCAGGCTCACGAGGCTGGCGTCGATGTCCGCGCTGATCCCCAGTTCGATGTCGCCCCCGACGATGAAGCTCACCCCGCCCGGGCCGGTGGTGTTGACGTGAAAGCTGTTGTCGGCGGTCAGGCCCTGCTGGACATGGATGACCACGTCACCGGCCGAGGTGTCGACGTTCAGGACCGTCGATTTGTCGAGATCGATCGCGTTGAAGCTGTAGCTGCCGGCGACGAGGTTGATGGTGACGTCCCGGCCGGTCGAGAGCGAGCCGTAGGCCCCCGGCGCCAGGGCGCTGACGCTGTCCTGGGCCTTGACGATGTTCTCACTGCCGGCCGGCAGCAGGGTCAGCCCGCCCAGGTCGCCCGGCGACCAGACGTCGATCGAGTCGATTATCTCGCTCAGGCCGCCCTGCACGCTGGCCTCCGAGCCGAGGGAGTAACCGGTCCCGTACTGGCCCCGGCCGTAGATCGTGGATTTCTTGCCAAGGTCGAGCTGGCCCTCGGTCACGACGTCGCCGGTGATGGTGATCGATGAGCTCGTGCCGAAGTCGCCCACGGATTGAATACCGCCGTTGACCGTGCTCCAGCCGCCGATGTAGGTCGAGCCGGAGACAACCAGGCTGCCGGTGATATCGACGCTGATGCCGGTGCTCAGGCTGCCGAGGGTGTAGAGATCGCCCGTCACGTCAGAGGCCGAGCCCAGCCAGACCGAGTCGCCGGCGCCGACGTTGCCCTCGATGCTGCTGAAGCCCAGGACGTTGACCCGCCCGCCGGCGAAGATGGACAGCCCCTCGGGCCCGGGCGTCATCACGCCGCCGCGGGCCGCACTGGCTGCGGCGATCACCATGCCGACGAGGATCGCTCGCGGCCCTGTCAGCCTGACCCCTGTGGACGTGCTCATCACTGCCTCCTAAATAAACCTCGACCGGGCAACCCCGGGACGAGGGGGCGCCCTCCCAATCAGACGATTCGCCGGAGGCGCGTGCCAGACAGGACGTTGTGACGAGGCGCCGCCGGCTCGCGGGGGGTCGGGTTGTAACGTCTGTGTGTGGCAGGACAGGCACGACCGCGACACCCGCCCGGCGAGGGATTAGCATGGTCGGATGGTCCACGTCGGCACAGCACTGATCGCGCGGCGGGTGGGCTTCGCGCCGGACTGGACGGCGATGCGCCTGGCCCTCGAGGCGACGGGATTCACCGGCCGGGCCCTGGCGATGCGGCCCGGGACGTGGCACCCGCCCGGCGTGGTGGTCGCGTGGTTCGCCGACGGTTACGCCACGAGCCGGGCGTCGGACCTCCCCACCGACCTGCCCTGGGACTTCGACCTGACGCGCAAGCCGGGCACGCAGGTCTACCGCCAGCTCGACGAGCGGGGTTGCTTCGCCCGCGACGTGATGCGCTCGCTCGACGGCGATCCGGCGGCGGGGATGGTGCTCTTGGAAGAAATCTGGCGGGAAAATGGCTGGTGCGCCCCACCCGTCGGCGAGACCGAGCGGCAGGCATGGATCGCCCGCCAGAGCCCGGCCATACCCACAAGCCCGGCTGACTATGAGGTGCGTGACGAGCGCAAAAAGTAACGGTCTGACCGTTGGACCTCGGCCAGACCGTTCTAGATGGGATGCGGAAACAGTGTGAAGAGCGGCTAATCGTTCCGGCGGGCAGATGCCGCGACGCGGGGCAGGCCCTTGCGTGCCTCGAGGCATACCCCCGCGCCGATGAGGATGAGTCCCAGGGCCGTCAGCGGACTCTGGTACAGGACGCCGAACCTCGGGTGCAGCGTCAGCACCAGCACCGTCAGCGAGCCGGCCAGCCAGCAGGTGAGCATTCCCAGCTTGATCAGCATCGGTTGCCTCCATCGAGAACCGTTGCGGTCAATCACTGGATGAAAATGACGATTCAGACGGGCGGCGGGCCACGCCAGGGCAGCACTAGGCGGGGAATTGGGCAGAGGCCGTCGTCACAACCGTTACAGCCGGAAAGAACAAAAGCCCCGCATGGCCATGCGGGGCTGATCCAGGACCACAAAGGGCCAATAAGCCGGGATTGTTTCAGTTCGTCACAGGCAGTGAGTCGATCACCGCCTCGATCTTCGATATCGCCTGCCGTTCAAGAGCTGTGACTTCACGAAGCAGGTCCGATTCCTTCAGCCGGATGGCGCGCGTCCAGTTCGTCGGTGACTTGAGGTTCCACGGCTGAAGCGACCAGATGCCGTCGAACTCGGGCTTGGTGCGAGCCAGGGTCTGGTGCATCCGCTGATAAATCCCCGCCAGTTCGAGCAACGTCGCGCGGGCCGGCTCGTCAAACTCCGCGCAGACCTCGCGCAGGTAACGCTCGGCATTGAGCCTTGCTGACCACAGGCAGGGGTAGCAGTACCCGTTGCCGTGAGCGGTCGGGAACCAGTTGTCGGGCGTCAGCGTCTCGAACATCGCATCGTCCAGCAA
>JADZET010000394.1 GCA_020850375.1 Phycisphaeraceae bacterium
ACCGCGTGCACAACATCCAGTCCGTCGCCGACGAGATCCAGAAGCTCGTCCCCGACGCCCGCATCGCCGTCGGCCACGGCCAGATGCCCTCGCACGAGCTCGAGGACGTCATGCTCCGCTTCATGCGTCGTCAGGTCGACATCCTCGTCTGCACCACGATCATCGAGAGCGGTTTGGACATACCCACCGCCAACACCATCTTCATCCACGAGGCCGATCACTACGGCCTGGCGGACCTGCACCAGCTCCGCGGCCGCGTGGGGCGGTCGAAACATCGCGCCTACTGCTACCTCCTGCTGCCCGAGGATCGGCCGATCACCGACACCGCCCAGCGCCGCATGCGGGCCATCGAGCAATACTCCATGCTCGGCGCCGGCTTCAAGATCGCCATGCGCGACCTGGAGATCCGCGGCGCCGGCAACCTCCTGGGCGCCGAGCAGTCCGGCCACATCGCCGCCGTCGGCTACGAGATGTACTGCAAGCTCCTCGAACAGGAGGCCCGCCAGCTCCGCCAGGAGAAGATCGTCGAGCCCGTCCGCACCCACCTTGAACTGCCGACAGCGGGGAGAATCCCGCCGCAGTACGTGCCCAGCGAGAAGCACCGCATGGACGCCTACAAGCGCCTCAGCCGCTCCGTGAGCATGCAGGAGCTCGAGCAGCTCACCAAGGACCTCATCGACGCCTACGGCCAGCCCCCCGAGCCCGTGGAGTCGCTCTTCCACCTGGCCGAGCTGCGCATCGCCGCCAGCACCCTGGGCGTGCGGATGATCCGCGTCAACGGCCCCGACGTCGTCTTCCGCGCCGACGACCCCCGCAAGGTCGAGCGTGCCTTCGTCGCCTCACTGACCGGCTCATCGGCGCGCGACAGCAAGGGCCCCCGCGTGCAGGGCCGCGTGACCGTCCTCGACGGCAAAACAGTCTATTACCGCCCGCCCGCGAACTACCTCGAATCCCCCGAGACGCTGCTGGCCGTTCTCCGCAAGGCCCTGAGCGTCTAGCGATAGTCCGGCGATCCCGCTTGGATCGCGTGCATGACCGCCCGCAGGCTCGTGAGTTTCGTGCCATTGTTCACCGACCCGGCCGTCGCGACGATCAACCCGCGCTCCGGCAACGACTGCCGGCAGTCCCGCCGCACCTCGGCCATGATCGCCTCTTCGTCGTTGCTCATGAACGTGAACGGCGCGAGCTGCCCGTAGATCACCGCCCCCGGCATCGCCTCTCGGATCTGTCTGACGCTCAGCGTCGGCCCGAAGTTCACCGCGTTCAGCCCCGTCTCAGCCAGCAGCGGCAGCAGGTGCGCCATGTCCGAGTCCGAGTGCTGATACCGCCTGTCCCCCAACCCCGGCGCAAACCGCTCAAAGACCCTCTTGAGGATCGGCTGCCCGAAAAAGGCGTACATCTCCGGCGTCAGCAGCGCGCAGTTGTCATCACGAAACGAAAACCCCGGCCCGAAGCTCTCAACGCCGCAGACTTGCTCCACGATGCTGAAGTAGTCAATGATGACCCTAAGGATCGTGTCGCGAAGCCGGCCCGCCAGCCCCGGCTCATCCAGGATCAAATAGATCAAGTTCTCCGCCCCGTAGATCGACGTCGCCAGCGTCACGGGCCCTCGGACGTCCCGCGTGCGATGGGGTGGCCGGCCGAACCGCGCTCGATACCGCCGTTCCCTCTCGTGCCAATCGACAGGAAAGATCTCCCGCCGCAGGTCCAGCCCGTCCACCCGGTCCAGCAGCCTTTCGAGCTCCGTCGGCGTCGACGCCGCCTGCATGTGCCACCAGCTCCCCGCGTGCCACTGCCGCTCGCATCCGAAGACCTCGGCAATATCCCGCAGGGCGGGCGGCTGAAACTCCGGGTCATAAGTGTCCTCGCTCAGCAATGGTCGGCCGACAATCTGCACCGCCCGCCGGTTGTACGCCCGGGCCAGTTCCCGAGCGTAGCCAGCGTCCCGTTCGAGCCGCAGAGGGTCATACGGCTCGCCCAGCTCGCCGAACGCGCACTCATAGCCCATGTAGATGCCGATCCGCGGCTGCGGATTGTTCGCGCAGAATGGGTCCTTGGACGCCCGTTCGTTGTCCGCCCAGAATCGCTCAAGATCGAGAGGCTGCATCCCCCAGGCGTACCGCGCCGGCCAGACGCGGTCAATCGCCGGGGTGGTTCGAGGCTACGCCCGAAGGGCGCGTTCGAGCCGCATCTTCGCCGTGGCGTAGCGTGTCTGCTGGGCGAGCTGCTGCACGGCCGGCCCCTGGCTGGCCCGCTTGAGCTGGAAGACCAGCTTCTTGAGGTGCTCGTCCCGCATGCGGACCCAGTAGCGGAAGGCGTCCTCGAGCTCGTGCCGGGTGTACTTGGTCAGGGGGTCGGCCATTCCCGTCTGCTCGACGGCCCAGTCGATCAGGCCGCGCGGGTTGCGGACGGGATCCTCGCCGTGACGGAAGGACTCGACCGTGGCCTTGAGCCGGCCGAACTCGGTCTCGAACGGGTCGGTCAGCGCCGCGACGAGCCGCCGTAGCGGGTCGCCGTTGGTCTTGGCCTCGAGCTTGCCTAACCAGCCCTGGCCGGCTTCGGAGGCACTGCCCGACCGGCTGGCCCCGTAGCTCGACGTGTTGGACGAAACGGTCATGGTGGAATCTTCTAAGCGTCTGTTCATGATCTCTGCTGCATCCTTGCTTAACAATGGCGCCACGCCTGTGTTGATGGTCACACGTCCGTGGGCCTGGAAAGTGACAACAATTCTTTGTGCCGGCTGGCCGTCGTGGACGATGGCCTCGGCCTGTTCAACGACCCCCGATCCCCACTCCGGCCGGCGGGGGTGAACAACCAGATCACCCCGCCCGAACTGGGGGCTCATGCCTGCGGTGCTCGACACGTTCCTACCCCAAGATCCGACATCCGCGGCTCCATCCGCCTGGGTCGGGGCCAGTTGTTTCTGAACCACGACGGTATCAGCCCCTCGCGACTGATCCGCCGACTTCCTTTGTTTTGTCAAACAGCTCCGGCGGGTGACTGGTCCTGAACTGCGAACCAGGCCATTCGGCCCTTGCGGCTTTGAACTTGTTAGGCTCAAAAAGACGCGAAATCAACGAGCCGACGTGCCATCCCCTGTCCGTCACCCCCGAATCTCTACATCAGCATTATACCCCGAATTCAGGACCGTCAACCGCCAACCGCTTGGATGATGAAATATATCCGTACACGCGATCCGAGATGGGGAAAACTCTGCTGCTATTTCTATCGGCTCGGGCCGGCGTGGACATTCACGATTCGAAATAAAACCCTTGTCTCCGCCTCCCCAGGGCCGAAAAAGACCGTGTGTGCCACTGAAAGATCGGATCGCAAACGGCCTTACCTCCACGCCTTGCCGTCCGCCTGCGTCCCGCACAGGCACACTTCCAGCCCCATCGCCCGGGCCATCGCCGCCTTGGCCAGCATCGCCACGTCGGCCGATTTGGCGTCCTTGGCGTAGGCCAGGTGGATGTGGTTGGCTTGGTGGCGGGCCATCATCTGGTCCCGGCTCACGCCATACGTCACCGCGTGCATGATCGGCCACTGCGGCGTTGTCGCCTCCCAGCGCCGGCGCGTCTCCGCCTCGGGCAGCTTGACCGCCTTGCCACGCCCCAGGTCCATGCACAGCTTCCCACCCCGGGCGTCGTGCCGGACAAACACCCGGCTCCAGATGATCTCGCCGGGCTTGCTCACGCCGCGCAGCGTCCCGCCGCCGAGCCTGAAATACATCGCCGGCTGACGCATCGAGTCCGCGCCCTTCCAGCCGCCCTCGAAGTGCGCCGGGGGGGCCGCGCCGCTGATGAGGAACACCCACACGTAATCCTTTACCGTCCCTGAGGCGTCCGCGTCCCCCCAACGGATGTCGTGCAAGGTGTTCTCCACCGGCTGCCCGAGCGCCTTGTGCACCCGATAGGTCATCAGAGCGTCCAGCCCCGCGCACTCATCCACTTCATTGAAGTGCGGCAGAGGCTCCCCGGCATAGAGCACCCGCTGACCGTCCCGGCTCATCACCGGCGGGCGGTCCTGGTTGTTGAGCGTCCCCTCCACCAAGTCGCTGGCCGGCAGGACGTCCTTGAGGCCCTGCTGGTACTGAATGCCGATCATGGCGCAGCCGAAGTCGTCCGCGATCCGCACGGCCGCGATGTACATCTTGCACTGGGTGAGGATCTGAGCATCCGTCAGGTCCGTCGCCTCGTTGGGGCCGGTGTGGAACTTCATGCCGCGATCTTCCATCCACTTCCGCACCGCTATCGCTTCGGCGTCGCTGACCTGCGTCGACTCGTAGTAGAGGGCCGACTGACTCAGCCGCTCCTTGAACACCCCCGTCGGGTGCAAGAGATGATCGGGGATGATGGCGTTGAACATCCCCATGCACCCCTCGTCGAAGACGCCCATGATGGCCTTGTCGCGCCCAAGCTCCGCCGCAAGCTGTTCCCCCACCTTCCGGGGGCCTGCAGGCAGTTTCACCTTGGCCAGCGGGCGCACGTGGTCCGTCTTGTGCGCGCACGAACCCGTCTTGAGCCACTGGCCCAGCTTGGCCCTGAAGTAGTCGTCGCGCCCAAAATCCTCGCTCCACAGCGTCGAATACTTCACGCCCGCCTTGGTCAACGAGCCATTTAGGTTGAGCATGCCGACCAGCCCCGGCCACTGCCCGGACCAGTTCGCGCACGTCAGGATCGGCCCACGATGCGAGCACAGCCCGGACAGCACGTGATGCGAGTACTGCCACACCGCCTCAGCCACGATCAGCGGGGCGTTAGGGTCGATCGCCTTGAAGATCTCCATCCCCTGACGCTGCGAGCCGATGAAGCCGTGCTTCTGGACCGGGTCATAGGGGTGAGCACGGACGAGTTCGTACCCCAGCTCCGCCACGACGGCCGCGAGCTTCTTCTCCATCGCCTCCTGGGCGGGCCAGCAGGTCTGATTGGCCGACGGACGCAGGTCGCCGCTGGCAACTAGAAGAACCTGCCGAGACTTCCGGGGGGCTCGCTTGACGCTCTTCTTGGCTTGGGGCATCGCTTGACCTCTGATGATGGAAAACCTGGTTGCACCCGACGCATCGCGGGAGGGACACCATGATATCTCAACCATCCCCGATCCACGTTGCGCCAGTCACTCTATAATTCCCGCGTGACGACCCGCCGCGAAAAGCTCGACGTTCTGCTGCAGAAAGCTCGCGGCCTGCCGGCCTGCCCCGGCGTTTACCTCATGAAGGATCCCGCCGGCGTGGTGATCTACGTCGGCAAGGCGCTGCGTCTGCCCGATCGTGTCAGCAGCTACTTCGTCCCCTCGGCTGACCTGGGCCCCAAGAAGCAGCGGATGCTCGACTTGGTGGACGACTTCGACATCATCGAATGCGAGGGCGAGTGGGAAGCGCTCTTAATTGAAAACCGCCTGATCAAGGACATCCACCCGCGCTTCAACGTCCGCCTGACCGACGACAAGACGTTCCCGTACCTCGTCGTCACCATGCGGGACGACTTCCCCGGGGTCTTCATCACCCGTCAGCCCTCGGCCCCGCAGTTCAAGGGGGCGAAGGTGCTCGGCCCCTTCACCAGCGTCTACGCCCTGCACCGCTCGATCCAGGTCTTGCAGCAGGTCTTCCAGTTCCGCACCTGTGAGTTGGAGATCAGCAAGGACGACCCGCAGCGCCGCCGTTTCCGTCCCTGCCTCCTGCACGCCATCAAGCGATGCACCGCCCCTTGCGCCGACCGGATCTCACCCGAGCGATACCGGGCCGACATCGACCGCTTCCTCCGCCTGCTCGAGTCCAAGCGATCGGTCATGCTGCGAGAGATGCGTCAGGAGATGGAGGAGGCGTCGAAATCGCTCGAGTTCGAGCGAGCCGCCGTCCTGCGTGACCAGGTTCGCGTCCTCGAGTCCCTCGACCAGCGCGGCAGCCGTCGTCAGCTCCTCCAACCCGAGACCGAGCTTCCCGTCCTCGATCTGACCGCCCTGCGGAAGGGGGCCGAGGCCCTGCGTCAAGCTCTGGACGCCGCGAGCGAGATCCGCTGCATCGAGTGCATCGACGTCGCCCACCTCCAGGGCGGCGAGACGGTGGGATCGAAGGTCTGCTTCATTGATGGCCGGCCCTTCAAGAACGCCTACCGACGTTACCGCATCACCGAGACGGGACCTGACGGAGTGGCTTCCGGGGGCGATGACTACGCCGCCATCCGCGAGGTCATCAGCCGCCGCTATCGCGACGCCGGCGAAGGCCAGGAGCTCTACCCCGACCTGATCATCATCGACGGCGGTCTGGGCCAACTCCACGCCGCGATGGAGGTCTTCGGCACGCTCAGCGTCAAGCCGCCGCTGGTCGTCTCGCTGGCCAAGAAGGAGGAGCTGATCTACCACCAGGCCCGCGGCGAGCCGATTCGCCTGCCGCGCACCAACCCCGGCCTGCGTCTGTGTCAGGCCATCCGCGACGAGGCTCACCGTTTCGCCCAGCACTACCACCACCTCCTGCGTCGCAAGAGCGTCCTGGGCGAGAACAACAAGCCTCGCCGCACCAAGAAGCAGCCACCCTCACCGACGAACTGACCCATGCTCCCGGGAAATCCGCCTGCATCATGGCCGCCCCTGACCGCCGACCCCGCCGGACCACTCCTGCGCGTTAAGGTTGTCCCCGGGGCCAGTCGCAGCCGTGTGGCCGGCCTACTCGGGGACCGCCTGAAGATCCAGGTCGCCGCCCCCCCGGAAGGGGGCAAGGCCAACAAGGCCGTCTGCGAGCTGATCGCCGATCTCTTGGGCGTGCCGTCCCGACAGATCACCGTCGAGGCCGGCCACACTCAGCCCGCCAAGACGTTGCGCCTGACAGGTGTGGATCACGACCGGGCCGTCGAGCTCCTGCAAGCCGCCGCGTCACGTCATCGCGCCTAGCTTAATTCAGTGAATCCATCAGCCCCTCGATCTCCGACGCCGCGTGCCCGTCCTTCGCCTGCTGAGCCGCCCTCAGCCCCACCTCCAGCACCCCGCGAGCCTCCCCCTCACGCCCCCTCTCAGCCAGGATCTTGCCCTTCTGGTAGTAGGCGTAGCAGTACCCCGCGTCGAGCTCGATCGTCTTGTCGAGCCATTGCAGCGCTTCGTCCGCTCGGCCCGCCTTGGCATGTTCCAGGGCGATCCCGTAAGGGCAGAAGGGGTCCTTGGGGTCCAACTGGTGAAGCTTGATGAGCTGTTCGAGCCTGCCGGTCATGGGATCTCCTCTTGATCTGTCCGCCGCTGAAATCCGTCGGAATTTCTCAGCCCCGGATGACATCCGACTCCTCAAGCTAGGGTAAAGCCTGTCCCCCGGCCACCCTGGCCTATCCCCATTTGAATGACCCCGGTTCATTCTGTTAGGATGACGTGTGCAAGCATGGTCGTCGTATGGTCTTGGGTGACGGTCGTCACAACTCTCACGCCGGGGGATTGGCCAAGAGCATGAAGATAGGCGTCCTGAGCGACACTCACGACCGCCTGCCGACGTTCCGGCGGGCCGTGGCCATGTTCCGCCACCTCAAGGTCGACGCCGTCATCCACGCCGGCGATTTCATTGCCCCCTTCGCCGCCAAGGTCGTCGCCCCCGAGGCTCTGGACATCCCGTTCCACTGCGTCTACGGCAACAACGACGGCGAACGCAAGGGCCTCAAGGCCATCCTGCCCAACATCCAGGAAGGCCCCCTGCGCCTCTCGCTCGGCGGCAAGACGATCGTCGTCCATCACTTCATCGACTGGCTCAAGCCCGCCGACCTCGCCGGCGCCGACGTGGTCATCACCGGCCACACCCACGAGGTCGTCAACGAGACCCGCAACGGCAAGCTCGTTCTCAACCCCGGCGAATGCTGCGGCTGGGTCCACGACCGCTGCACCGCCGCCATCCTCGACCTCGCCAAGCTCGAGGCCCAGATCGTCGAGATCCACGAGTAACCCCGCCCCTCGGCTCAAGCCCGCCCCGCCGCCACGCCTTAGGTGACGGCCCGCGGCATCGTTCCGTCTTTTCACCATTCATTGTGAAATTATCTGGATCCGCCTGGTTCTGGCGATATATTTCAGATGAACCGTGGTGCAACGCCAACGGGCGTGTTTCATCACACGGCCGACGTCCCGCAGAGGCCGACAGGCCCCCGTCGCCGTGAGGGGTTTGGGATCAGCCAACAAGGATTCGTCGAATCGGTCTCGTGGTTGTGGGCCGCCCAACGCGGGAGGTGCGTCATGCGACGCTTCCATGCGATGCTGGTGGCAGGGGTGATCGGGGCTTTCGCTGTCGCGCCCGAGGCCCCTGCGAGCCTGATCGACTATGGTCTGACCGCCGGCGGGTCACCCGGTCCCTTCTCCGACCGTGTGCAGGACATGCCGCTCCCGTGGGCTCAGCTCAATCACCCCCTCGACACGGGCATGCGCAGCCAGACCCCCTGGCGCTTCAGCGAGCAGGGCTTAGGCAACAGCATCCTGATCGATTACGGCCAGATCTCCTACATCGGCGACCTCGGCAGCCGCGCCCGACGCGCCATCTACGACGTCCTGGCCTGGGTGCCCGTGCCCCAGCTCCTTTACCTCGATCCGCGTTCATCCCCGCCCGAGGTCCAGTCCGTCCTGCCCGGCCCAAGCCCACGCTACGTCCACATCCCCGGACCGGGTGGTTTTTCCGGGTCGGGCCGCTCGCGTCCGATTCCCCCCATACCCCCCGTCCCTGAGCCGGCGACCATCATCCTGTTCAGCCTCTCCCTGGCCACGATCCTCGGCGGCAGGCACATGTCCCGCCGGTCCCGCCGCTAAGCCCCCCATCCGCCCATCCCGACGCCAAGCGATTCCGTTCATCTCTCCCGTCGCGTGCCCCGCCACGGATACAATCTCTCCATGCGCGAGCGCGACCTCCTCGAGCACATCTACCGCCGGAACCCCACGCTCGGGCCCGCCGTCTCCATCCCCCCCGGGGACGACATGGGCGGCCTGCGCCTGGACGGCCGCGACATCCTCGTCACCGTCGACCAGCTCGCCCAGGACGTCCACTTCAGCCTCGACCACGCCACCCTCGCCCAAGTCGGCCGCAAGGCCATCACGCGCAACCTCTCCGACGTCGCCGCCATGGCCGCCCTGCCCCTGGGCGCCGTCGCCGCCGGCTCGCTGCCCCACACTTGGACCACGCAGCAGGCCGACGAACTCTTCGACGCCATGCGAGCCACCGCCCAGGCGTACCACTGCCCCCTCGTCGGCGGCGACATCTCGATCTGGCACGGCCCATTGATCCTGACCGTCACCATCCTCGCCCACCCCGGCGGCCTGGGCCCGATCCTCCGCGGCGGCTCCAAGCCCGGCGACCACCTCTACGTCACCGGCCGATTGGGCGGCAGTCTCCAGACGGTGGGGGGGCATACACATCACCTGGACTTCGAACCCCGCATCGACCTCGCCCGCACCCTGGCCGAGCGCCTGGGCTCAAATCTGCACGCCATGATCGATCTCAGCGACGGCCTGGGCGCGGACGCCGCCCACCTCGCCCGCATGGCACGCCTGACCGTGGAGATCGAGTCCAGCCGCCTGCCCGTCAGCCCCGCCGCCGTGCACGCCGCCACGATCGACGGTGTGCCCGGCTGGAAGCACGCCCTGGGTGACGGCGAGGATTACGAACTCTGCTTCACAGCCGCCCCCGACGCCACGCTGCCCGAGCGACTCATGGACGTGCCGATCACCCGCATCGGCCGGGTGCGTCCCCCGTCGCCCGGCGAAGCACCCATCGTTGTCCTAGATCCCAGCGGCAAATCCCTGGACCTCAGCGACCTTGGCTGGGAGCATCGCTCCCCATGACCACACCGCACGCCCCGATCCATCACCCCCCCGATTGGCAGGGCCGCACGACCAGCGTCGACGCCACGCAGGCCCTGGGACGCCTGTTCGCCCGCCACGTCCGCGCCGGCGACCTGATCGCCCTGCGGGGACAGCTCGGCGCGGGCAAGACGCAGTGGGTCCGCGGCCTGGCCGCGGGGCTGGGCGCCAACCCCGCGACCGTCTCGAGCCCCACGTTCGTCATGGTCCAGGAGCACGACCTGCCCGTCCCCGACGCGGCTTCGGCGCGCGTCCTGGTCCACATCGACGCCTATCGCCTGCGCAGCATCGAGGACCTCGAGTCCACCGGCTGGGACCCCTCCACCCTCGAGCCCGGCGGTGAATTACGCCGTCAAGCCGTCGTGGTCGTCGAGTGGGCTGACCGCCTGGGCGAACTTCTCGGTAATGACCACCTCGCCCTGGAGCTCTCGCACACGCAGGAGGACGACGCCCGCGACGTC
>JADZET010000395.1 GCA_020850375.1 Phycisphaeraceae bacterium
CATGAGCAAGTCCAGGGACTCCTCGCGGCTGCTAGCGTGGACAATGGTGTAGAGATGGTAGGGCCAGTCCGGGTAGCTCGGGCGCGGGTAGCAGTGGCTGACGGGGGCGAAGGTAGCCATCTGCGTGCCGACGGACTCGATCATGTCCGTGGGAACATGCCAGACGCCCATGACGTTGGCCGAGAAACCCGCCTTCTGGTGGCGGAGCACCGCGGCGAAGCGGCGCATCTGCCGACGGGCGAGGAACCCCTGGGCCTCGCGCAGGAGCGCCTCAACCGAACAGCCCGCCTCCTCCGCCCAAGCCCCAAAGGGCTCGGAGACCAACGGCAGGTCCTGCTGGAGCACGCGGATCATCGGCTTCTGCTCGTCCGTGACGGCCTGGCTCATCGCCACGGCCCGGTCGGCCTCCGTGAACGCCCCCCTGCCGTCGCTCGCCGGGGGCGCATCGTCGTCCCCTTCGGACATGTTCAGCCGCACGCCGATCTTGAACAGCCGCAGCGTCGGCAGCGGCCGGGTGACCGCGGCGCCGCTGAGCTTGTGCAGTCGGTCGAGCGTGGACATCAGGCCCAGTCGGCTGTCCGGCGGCACGGCCAGGGTGTACCAGAGCTGCATGCGATCGTCCCGCCGGTAGCAGTGGCTCACGCCCGGGTGCTGGCCGACGATCAGGGCCCCGGCGTCGACCTGGGCATCGTCCTCGAACCCCGCGGCCACGAGCGTCGAGGCGTAGCCCAGGGCCGCGGTGTCGAAAATGGCTGAGATCTGCCGGATGATCTTCTGGTTCTCGCGCAGGTCGACCAGCCGGGCCAGGACCTTGTCCTCCTCCATGCTCAGCGCCTGCCCGATCTGTGCGAACGGCCGCGGCACAAGCGACACAGCCTGCTGGATGCGATCGAGGATGAGCCGGTCGATGCTGTCCAAAGAGTTCAACCTTCAGGGCGATGGTGAAAAGAGCCCCACGTCCCAGGCACGCCGCCGGTGCCCCGCCGCACGAACCGCCGACACGGACGACCGCCCCATTATGCCATAAATCAGGCTGTATTCACGAGAACCGACCGGAAAGACTTGAAAAAGCAAGTGGGCGATGCAGGACTCGAACCTGCGACCCCATCCTTGTAAGGGATGTGCTCTAGCCAACTGAGCTAATCGCCCGACGCGTGCGGCCTCATCTCGTCACAGCCCCATCTTCGTGCGTTTCTCTTCCCACTCGGCGTTCTCGCGCTTGTTCTCGCTGGCCAACGGCTTACCCGTCCGCAGGGCCTCGATCTCCAGGCGCGTCATGTGCACGCCCTCGAACTCGTAATCCAAAAACGCCTCGGCCACCACGGGCACGATCGGCTGGATCAGGGCGAACATCGCGTAAGCATAGTCGCGGATCTCCTGCTGGGCGTGGGCGTCCATGCGGAGCGAGAGGAAGTGCAGGATGTTGTGCAGATCGCACTTCCAGTACCACTCGGTGTAGATGCCCAGCGGCAGGCCGATGCGGGCCAGCTCGCGGCTGACGCCCTTGTTCAGGAGCTGCTCGTACTCCTGGTAGTGGGCCTCGGTCTTGGCCAGGTAGTCGAGGAACTGCTGAGCCGTCATCTCATCGACCGGCGCCTCGCCGCCCTGGCGGTTGAGCATCGACTGCTGACGGACGTTGTCGACCGTCGGCCGATAGAAGCGGTCGGGCATCACCGAATAGCGGGCGGAGTATTCGTTGACGTTGGCCGTGCGGTGGCGGATCCACTGACGGGCGATGAAGATCGGCATGGCCACGTGGAACTTGAACTCGACCATCTCGAACGGCGTGGTGTGTCGGTGCCGCAGCAGGTAGCGGATCAGGCCGCGGTCCTCGTTGATCTTCTTGGTGCCGGCCCCGTAGGAGACGCGGGCGGCCTGGACGATGGCGCTGTCGGCCGTCTGGCCCTGAGGCACGAGGCGGGGCATGGCATCGACCAGGGCGATCAGGCCGTGGTCATGGACCTTGACCTCCCAGCGGGCGGCCCCGTCCATCACGTCGTAGGTCGGGCTCTCGAAGGGCTTTTTCTGGATCTGGATGTGGCGGAGATCGATCGGCATGGGGGGCATGATAACCCCCGGAAGAGGGGTACGGGGTACAGGGTATCGGAGCGGGTGATCGGCCGCCTGCCGTTCTCTTCCCTGTCCCCTGTACCCCTCCTGTTTGAGCCCCCCCGCCCCTCTCCGCTACACTATCTCACTTATGCTCGTCATCGCCTCCTCGGAATTCAGCCACTTCGGTCCGCTGGTCGTCCTGCTGGCGATCGCGTTGTCGTTCGGCTTCGGCAACCTGATCATCAGCGCCATCCTCGGCCCCAAGCGCCAGGGCGCCGTCAAGGGCCTGACCTACGAATCCGGCATGAACCCCATCGGCACGGCCCGCCAGCAGTTCAACGTGCGGTTCTACATCGTGGCGATGACCTTCCTGCTCTTCGACGTCGAGATCGTCTTTCTCTACCCCTGGGCGACGGTCTTCCCGAGCCTGGCGGAGGACAGCTCGCTGCGCTGGCTGTTCCTCTTCCGGGTGCTCTTTTTCATCCTCCCGAGCATCGTGGCCTTCCTCTACGCCTGGCGCAAGGGCGTCTTCCGCTACGACTGAACCACGATTACTATCGAAACCGACCCGCCAACCAGACCTAATCGTCTGCCATCACTTATCTTAAAGACATCGCCCATCTGGTCTGCCGATCAAGATCGACGGCGAAAACGCCGAAAAACACCTCGTGTCAGAGTGGATTTTAGGGCACGGCCGCCTAAGGTGAGCCCAAAGCCACGACCGACTCACACGCCGGCGTGCAGACACCGTCGGACAAAGACGACTCAGACAGGGGCGGGACGCCATGACCACGGTACTCGACGGCAATCGACCGCCCTCGCCGACGAGCCCATCCAGTTCGCAGGGGCCGGGGGCTGTCCCCGCGTCGCTCCCACCTGGGCTGGACGTCTCGATTGTCGTGCCGACCTACCACGAGCGTGAGAACCTGCCGGGGCTGATCAACCGGATCGAGTCCGTCGCACGGGTCAGCCGGCTCGACCTCGAGCTGCTGATCATGGACGACAACAGCCAGGACGGCACCGAAGAGTTCATCGCCCAGCTCAACAAGCCCTGGGTGCGTCTGATCGTCCGCAAGACCAACCGGGGCCTGAGCCCGGCGGTGATGGACGGCCTGCGTACAGCCAGGCACGCGCGGGTGGTGGTGATGGACGCGGACCTGAGCCATCCACCCGAGGCGATCCCCGCCATGCTGGCCGAGCTCGAACGCGGGCAGGAGTTCGTCGTCGGCTCGCGCTACGTCGCGGGCGGATCGACCGACGCGGCCTGGGGGTTTCTCCGCTGGCTCAACAGCAAGGTCGCCACGCTGATGGCCCGCCCGCTGACGAGCCTGCGCGACCCGATGGCGGGCTTCTTCGCCCTCCGTCGCGCCGACGCCCAGAACGTGCACCTCAACCCGATCGGGTACAAGATCGGCCTGGAGTTGCTGATCAAGTGCGGCTTCACGAGGGTCAGCGAGATCCCCATCCATTTCAGCGACCGCACACTCGGGCAGAGCAAGCTCAACCTCAAGGAGCAGCTCCGCTACATCCAGCACCTCCGCCGGCTGTTCCTGCACAAGTACCCCGACCGGTCGCACCTGATCCAGTTCATCGTGGTGGGCTTGTGCGGCCTGGGCGTGAACCTGGGCGTCCTGACGGTGCTGCTGAGTCTGGGAATGGGCCTCCGACTGGCGGCGGCGACGGCGATCGGCGTGTCGATGCTCTTCAACTTCGCACTCAACCGTCGGTTCACCTTCTCCTACGCCCGGCGGGGCAAGATCGCGCGGCAGCTGCCGGCCTTCGTCCTGGCCTGCTCGGCAGGGGCGGTCATCAACTACTTCGTCACCATCGCCGTGGCCCTGCGCCTGCCCGCGGACATGTTCGCCGGCGAGCAGCTCGCGGCCTTCCTGGGCGTCGTGGCGGGCACGGGCTCGAACTACCTCTTCAACCGCTACATCGTCTTCCACAAGAGGCATCACCGGCACGGGTGATGAGCCCTTGGCCAATCATGCGATCGCTTGACGGTGGCCGGGGTGGGGCCCATCCTTATGGGCTGATCCTGTTGCTCTTACCCGCCTGAGATGGACCCCAGCCATGACCACCGCTTCGCCGGCCCAGACCGACCTGGCCCCCTTGTCGCTTATCCCCCTGCCCCTGGGCGCGATCCGGCCCGAGGGCTGGCTCAAGACCCAGCTCCGCATCCAGGCCGACGGGCTGACCGGTCACCTCGACGAGTTCTGGCCCGACATCCGCGACTCGGGCTGGATAGGCGGATCGGCCGAGGGCTGGGAGCGGGGCCCCTACTGGCTCGACGGCGCGTACCCCCTGGCCATCCTGCTCGACGACGCGGCGCTCAAGGCCAAGGCCACGCGCTGGGTCGACTACATCCTCACCCACCAGCACGACGACGGCTGGCTCGGTCCGATCACCGACGGCAAGCACGCCGAGCGCGACCCCTGGCCGGTCTTCATCGCGCTCAAGATCCTCATCCAGCACCACCAGGTCACGGCCGACGCGCGTGTCATCCCGGCCATGCAGAATTTCCTGCGGACGCTCGACGCGCAGCTCGACGCCAAGCCGCTGTCGAGCTGGGCGTGGGCCCGTGAGGGCGACCTGCTCTGGTGCATCCACTGGCTCTTCGACCAGACGCACGAGTCCTGGCTGCTGGACCTGGCCGCTAAGGCGCACCAGCAGGCCCTGGACTGGCGGGCGAACTTCGAGAGCTTCCTCTACGACTTCAAGACCGACGCGCCGGGCCAGGCGACCTTCAAACAGAAGAACAAACGCGACTGGACCGGGGCCGACTACCACGCCACCCACGTGGTCAACAACGCCATGGGCCTCAAGCAGCCGGGCCTATGGTCGCGGCAGTCGGGCGACGAGGCCGACCGGCGGGCGATCTTCAACATGATCAAGGTGCTTGACACGCACCACGGCCAGGCCACGGGCGTGTTCTCGGGCGACGAGCACCTGGCGTCGAACCATCCCTCGCAGGGCACGGAGACCTGCGCGGTGGTCGAGTACCTCTTCTCGCTCGAGGTGCTGTTGGCGGCGCTGGGCGAACCGGCGCTGGCGGACCGGCTCGAGCGCATCGCCTTCAACGCCCTGCCCGCGCCGTTCAAGCCGGACATGTGGGCCCGGCAGTACGTCCAGCAGACCAATCAGGTTGTCTGCGAGCGGTCGGTCGATCGCGTCTACACCAACAACATGCAGGACGCGAACATGTACGGCCTGGAGACGAACTTCGGCTGCTGCACGGCCAACATGCACCAGGGCTGGCCGAAGTACGCCGCGCACCTGTGGATGGCCAACCCGCGCGGCGGGCTGACGGCCATCTCCTACGCCCCCTGCCGGGTGACGACGACCCTCGGCGGGGCGGCCGTGCAGGTCAATGTCCAGACGGAGTACCCGTTCAACTCCGCGATCAATCTTCACGTCCGCACGGACAAGCCGGTCGAGTTCCCGCTGGAGCTGCGCATCCCCGGCTGGGCGGCGGGCGCGCTGGTGCGCGTCGGCCAGGAGCCCGAGCAGCCCGCCGAGCCCGGCACGATGCACACCATTAGCCGGACATGGTCCGGGCTGACGCAGGTGACGATCAAGCTGCCGATGGTCTGGCGGGCGGAGAAACGGTTCAACAACGCCCTGGCGCTGGTGCGCGGGCCGCTGGTGTTCAGCCTGAACATCAGTGATCGCTGGCAGCAGGTCCACGGCGACCTGCCGCACGCGACGTGGCAGACGCTCCCGACGTCCTCGTGGAATTACGCCCTGATGCTCGACCCCGAGGAACCGAGCAAGTCGATCAGCGTGACGAAGAGGCCCATCGGCGACTGCCCCTTCTCGCCCGACGGCTCGCCATTGCGTGCGAAGGTCCCGGCCAAGCGCCTGCCGGGCTGGGACGTCGATCATCACGCCGCGGCGGCGCCGCCCAAGAGCCCGCTCAAGTCCAACGAGCAGACACAGATGATCGAATTGCTGCCCTACGGCTGCACGAACCTTCGCGTGACCGAGCTGCCCTGGGTAGGCTGATCGTCAGCGGGCCCCGGCCGCGGCGACGCCTTCCGGCAAGGACCACAATCCGTCGAGCACGTCGACGATGCGATGGGCGAGCTGCCAGCCGCCCTTGGCGTCGACGGGATTGCTCGCGGGGATCGAGCCGTAGCCGCCGCCGGCCATCGAGCGGGCGCTCGGGACGTAGCTGCCCGAGCCGGCGAGCTGGACGATGAAGGTCTGCGTGGCCTTGCTGCGGGCCTTGATGTGGATGCCGAAGTCCAGGTAGTACTCGAAGGGCAGCGTCACGATCGCCACCTCGTCCAGGCGGATCACGTGCAGCTCGACGGGGAAGGTCGGGTGGTTCTTCTGGTCGTCGAATCGCTTCACGACCGACTCGTACCACGCGGCCCGGCAGTGGGCGGCCGTCGGGGCGTGGAACCAGTAAGGCTGACTCTTGCGGGCGGGCTCCGCCTCGATCTCGCGCATCAGTTTCTCGAAACTCTGCCGCGCGGCCCGCGCCTCCCGGCCGGCCTGCTCGGCGTCGGCGGCGGTGAGCTGGGCCATCGGCAGTTGCAGAAGCTCGACGTGATGGCTCAGGCACGGGGAGGCGTCGCGCGTGGCGGCGACGGCGGCCAGCGATCCCTCGACGGCGTCGGCGATGCGCACGGCGATCTCCTGGCACTCCGAGCGGCCATGGAGCTCGAGCATCCGCCGGGCGGATCGCTTCTCGAAGATCAGGTGCGGCGACAGGTCCCCGGCCGTGCTGCACTGCGGCAGTACGTTGAGGTCCTTGCCGAAACGCCGGCGCAGCTCCAGGCGCGTGTCGGCCCAGTAGTCGGCGCTCAGCACGTGCTCGCCCTCGTTGACCTGCGAGGGGCAGGGCACGTTGACGACCAGGCCGGTCAGCGACCCGTTGGCATCGTGGACAGCCAGGAAATTGACGCTGTGATCCTCGTAGCCCTCGATGTGGCTGAACTCGGGCGTGTTGGTGTTGCCGTACATGGTGGACCGGCCGGCGGTGTCGGTCCAGCGACGGTTGCGGCCGACGACGGCGTGGCCCAGGCCGTAGCTGATCGCCCCCGGGGCCAGTGACCGCCAGGCCTCGACGATCACCGCGGCGATGCGCTCGACGGCGAAACGCTGGTATTGCTGAACCGGCATGACCGGCAGGTCGATGCCAACCATCTCCAACACGGTCTGGCCATGCGTGAAGCCGGTGAGGTTGACCTGCGGGGCGGTGTGGGTGTGCGTGGCATTGAGCACGACCTTGCCGGGCTCGATCGGCAGGCCAGCCTCGGCCAGGAGCGCCCGGACGCCATCGCGCAGCTCGTCGGAGATGCAGATCAGGTCGCAACTGACCAGCACGGCCTGCTCGGCGCCGTTCTGGATCGCCAGGGCGGTGACGGTCAGCGGGTCCTTGACGCCCGTGCTGACGCGGGCGTGGAATTGGCCGCAGACGAGCACAGGCTCGGTGGGGGTGATGTCGCCCCGCGCCCAGCCGACGCGAAGGCCCTGCCCGGTCGTGGTCTGGCCCATGAGAATCTCTCCAGAACAAAGGAATCAGAAGCATATCGCCGACCGATGTCCCCCTCCAACGGGGCGATGGCTGACGCGCGTGTCTGCTGTCCAATTCGAGCCTGATTGACTATTATGGTCCCTCCCCCTGGGCCGCCTCGATCCTTGGTTCAAGACCCCTTCGTCTAGCCTGGCCCAGGACG
>JADZET010000396.1 GCA_020850375.1 Phycisphaeraceae bacterium
CCCTCGCGCGGCCCATCCGTGTGTCCCGGGTAGAACTCGCCGACGATCGGCAGCCCGCACTGCCGCCCCCGCCGCACAAAGTCCGCGTACTGCCGGATGTTCTGCGCGTCCGTGTGCTCATCCCCCGAGTTAAGGCTGCACGACGTGATCGCCGCGTCCGCCCCCATCGCCAGCGCGTCCTCCGGCCCCATCAGATCACTCTGCAAGCTCTTGTCATACCCCCACTGCCCCCCATACGACGACACCCACGACAGCCGCAGGAACAGCAGCGGCCGATTCCGCCCCGTGAACACCTTCCCGCACCGCTCGAACATCCCGGGCGTGATCAGGATCCCATCCGCGTCCTTCACGCGCTCCACCGCCTTGGGCATGTTCTCCACCCCCGGGATCGGCCCGTAGTAGAACCCATGGTCCGCGGCCGCCACCACCGCGTTCTCCCCGTCGTTCAGAAACCGCGCCATTCTCAGGTCCTTGCCGGTCAATCCCACGTCAGTGCTCCCAAAGCTAGGGTTGTGTGATGCGTCCTTCTTCTCAATCCATTACAGACCGGAGGTCCTGAGGAACTCCGGATACACGTCGTCATAGATCTTCACATCTTCCGGGTCGGGCTCAACCCGCTCCCGCACGCGCACGAACTTCTTGCACGCCTGCTCGATGTCCTTCGCCGCCCCGATCGCCACCGCCGCCAGCATCGCCGACCCCAGCGAAGGCGACTCCGAGCACTCCAGCAGCTCGATCGGCCGATTCAGCACGCTCGCCTTGATCTTCGTCCACAGCCGGCTCTTCGCCCCGCCCCCCAGCGAGATCACCGTCTGGGCCGGCCCAAACGCTCGATCGAGATATTCCGCGTTCTCCCGCAGCATGAACGCCACCGACTCCATGATCCCCCGCACGAAGTGCCCCTTGCCGTGGTGCAGTGACACCCCCCGAAATACCCCCCTCAGGTTCGCGTCCGTCTCCGGGAACAATTTCCCCGAGAAGTGCGGCGAAACCGTCAGCCCATCGCACCCCGCCGGCGCCTGCTCCGCCATCTCCCCCAGCAGCGCATAGACATCCTCGCCCGCCTGCGCCACTTCCTGCCCGCAGAACGTGTCCTTGAACCACTTGAGCACCATCCCCGCCGTCTGGCTCACCGCCAGCGCGATGAACCGATCCGGCACGCTGTGCGGCACATAGTTGATGTTCGCGTCCAGGTCGTAGCGAGGCCCATCGATCGTCCGGATCATCGCCAGCGCCGTCCCCGTCGTCTCCGTCAGCACCCCATCGCGGATGTTCCCGCCGCCGAGCGCCGACGCCGTCTGGTCCTGCGCCCCCGTCGCCGCCAGCGTCTTCGTGCTCAGCCCCAACTCCTCCGCCGCCTGCTTCGAGATCGCCCCCACGATCGTCCCGCTGGGCGTCAGCCGCCCGAACTGCTCCGGCCTCACCCCCAGGAACTCCATCATCTCTAACCACCACGCCGCCGTATTGATATTCAGATACCCGCACGACGACGCATTGGTCAGCTCGCAGACGAACTCCCCCGTCAGCCTGTACAGGATGTAATCCTGCAGCAGCAGAAACTTCTTCGTCCGCTTGAAGCGATCCGCCTCATGCCGCCGCAGCCACATGTACTTGCACGCCGGCCAGATCGCCGACACCTCACCCAAACCCGTCGTCTGGAAGAAGGGATCGCGCCCGAACCGCTCCTTGAGCTCCTCCGCCTCCCGCGTCGCCCGCCCGTCGATCCAGATGATCGCATTGCCCATCGCCCGCCCGTGCTCATCGAGCGTGACGAACGTCTCGCCCTGCGTGCTGACCGACAGCACACGCACGCTTTCCGCTGGCGCCGCACCTCTTCCCATCACGTCCTTCACGCAATGCCGGATGGTCTGCCAATAGACCTCCGGCTCGAGCTCCACGCGCTGCGGCCCCGGCGTGAGCAGCTTGTACTCCCGCCCGCTCTCAGCCACGATGCGCCCCTCCACGTCGAAGAGGATCACCTTGACCGACGTCGCCCCGATGTCGATCGTCAGGATGCAGTCCATGCCATGTGCCCAGTGCGGTCGCGATTCCGCCGCGCGTCAGCCGACCTTGTGCGGGCACAGTCTAACGTTCCCGACTCATCGCAGCCACGCATTTTCCCCTGTGATCATCACGTAACCGTCGTCACTACCCACCCCTGCCGTTCGCGCGACGCTCGGTCTGAAAGCCCCCACGGAACCCCAATTGATCCCGTCGTGAGGCGAACAGGTATTTGCACCCCCCGTCCCCCCCGCCTATAGGTATTTCCATCAACCCCCCATTCCCGCCCCCCCGGGAAGAGGGGCAACCTGGAGGTATCGACGTGTCCGACCGCCCCCCTCACGTCCTGATCCTCATGTCCGACGAGCACTGCCCCCGCGTCATGGGCTGCACCGGCGATCCCCTCGTCCACACGCCTCATCTCGACCGCCTCGCCGCCGACGGCGTCCTCTTCGATCGCGCCTACTGCAACAACCCCATCTGCGTCCCCGGCCGCTACGCCATCCTCACCAGCAAGCTCCCACGCGAGATCGGATCAACCCGTTTCGACCAGGGCCTCGATCCCTCCACCCTCACCTACGCCCGCCACTTCGCCCAGGCCGGCTACCAGACCACCTGCGTCGGCAAGATGCACTTCCAGGGCCTCGAGCAGATGCACGGCTGGATGTTCCGACCCTACGGCGACATGGAGGTCCTCAACCACCGCAAGCTCCCCAACTTCAAGGCCGATCCCTACCCCCACGCCAAACCTCCCCATCATTCCCTCTCCGACTGGGTCCGTGACGCCCGCCCCGGCATGGACGGCTTCATCCAGTTCGACCAGGGCGTCACCGCCGCCACGCGCGTGACCCTCATGGACTACTTCCGCCACCTCATCCACGCCCACTACAGCGCCGACCGCCCCCTGATGCTCCAGGTCAGCTGGAAAACCCCTCACTGGCCCTTCATCGCCCCCCCGGAATACTTCAACCACTACCGCCCCCGCATCGGCATGCCCCCCATCCCAGGCCCCGGCCGCGACAAAGAACATCCCTGGATGCAGCACAAGCACAAGTGGGAGATCCCCTACGAGAACACCGACGACCAGATCCTCAATGCCCGCGCCGCCTACTGGGGACTCGTCCAGTACACCGACCACCAGGTCGGCCTCGTCCTGGACGTCCTCGACGAGCTCGGCCTGCGTGACGACTTCCTGATCATCTACCACTCCGACCACGGCGAGCTCGCCGGCAACCACGCCTCCTGGGGCAAGGGCTGTTTCTTCGAGGACTCCGTCCGCGTTCCCCTGATCATGACCTGGCCCGGCCGTCTCCCCGCCGGTCTGCGCATCGAGGAGAACGTCACCCTCCTGGACCTCTTCCCCACCCTCTGCGACTACACCGGCCAGGAGATCCCCCCCGACCTCCGCGGCCAGAGTCTGCGTCCGCTTATTGATCGTCAACCCGCCGCCATCGAAAGCTTCCGGGGGCGCGTCAACTTCGCCGAGTTCTTCAACGCCGGCCGCGATCCCATGGTCATGGCCCTGCGCGACCGCATCAAGGTCAACACCTACGGCAAGGACGGCCCCACCGAGCTCTACGACCTCGCCGCCGACCCCGACGAGCTGACCAACCGCGCCGACGATCCCGCCTACGCCGACGTCCAACGACGACTCGAGGCCGAGATCGCCCGCCTCCCCGCCCCCTTCGCCTGGAACGAACCCTCAGCAAGCTGACCTCATGAGCACCTCACCCACACGCCCCAACATCCTCTGGATCCAGACCGACGAGCAGCGCCCCGACTCCCTCGGCTGCTACGGCTCACCCTGGGCCAAGACCCCCAACCTCGACGAGCTCGCCGCCCGCGGCGTCACCTTCCGCCGCGCCTTCTGCCAGTCGCCCATCTGCGTCCCCAGCCGCAGCGCCCAGATGACCTGCCGCTATCCCCAGGAGATCGGCGTCCTGAACACCCCCATCGACGCCTACGACGGCAAGGTCTACCCCGACGACACCGTCATGTTCACCGAG
>JADZET010000397.1 GCA_020850375.1 Phycisphaeraceae bacterium
CCCGACGGGCCTGCTGTACGACGAGGCGAGGCAGGTGCTCACCGCGGCGGCGGCTGAAGTGTGCGCTCAGATGAACGTCGAGTTCCACGACCTGGCCCGGGTGCTGCACGTCGAGGGCGCGGACTGGCCGGCCCTGCTCAACGACGACGGCTTCCACCTCTCGAAGCTGGGCTTCATGGCCTACGCGCAGTTCGCGGCGAACCTCATCCGGCGGAAGATGGATCGTTGATCGGCCCGCGTCGCGTCAGGATTTCCGCGCGAATCTCGCCGCTACGCGATCCATCTCTTCCAGGAACGCGTCAGCCGCGGCCTGATTGTCGAACCACTGGCCGATGGTGAACCACAGGCCGCGCGGGCCCAGGGCCTCGAGGATCTCCATCGCCTGTTTCGGCGTGTCGCACACGACCTGGCTGGATTTGCCGGCCGCCTGGATGCGGCGGTAGACGTCGAGCCACTGCGTCACCGGCTCATTGCCCGAGCCGTAGACGTACTGCACGGCCTGGAGCCGGGGGATCGACAGGAGCAAGTCCAGGTGCCGCACCGCGGCCGGGCCGTCGAGGTGGAAGATGCTCCGCTCGGAGGATTCGACCAGCGCGATGATCGTCGGCAGGATCATCTCCCGGGCGATCCGCGGCGAGACCATGGCCCAGAAGTCGCAGCAGGAGATGTTGCTCGAGCCCTGGTGGTAGCAGGGGATCCACGACGTGCCCCCAAACCCCGCCGACAGGAGCATCTCGTGGCTGCGGCGGTAGGTCTCGATCACGCCCCGCAGCACATGCCGGGCGACGCGATCCACCAGTTCGGGATCGTCCATCAGGTCCTCGCACAGCAGCTGGGGGTCGCGCAGGGCGGCGAGCGTGTCGTAGGCGTCGTGCACGTCGGTGTAGCCGACGATGTACCGGCCGTCGCACTTCTCGATGGCGAGTTGGGTCTGGCGGACGATCGACTGCCAGAAGGGGCCGCCGTCAAAATCCGGCTCGGTGGTCAGGACCTTGGGCCAGTCGGCCTGGGGGTCGTGGACGATGGGCGTGGTCCAACCCGTGTGGGATGAATCGTCGGAGAACTCGAGCGGGCAGCCATAGAGCGTGGCCACCAGCTCGGGCCCGACGTTGGGCATGACGATGGGGAAGGCGTCGCCGCAGCACCCGATCGCCTCGGCCCGGGCGATGGCGTCGTCGACGCGGAACTCGGCGTCGAGCCACTTGTCACGGATGCTGGCGTGGTGGGAGACGGCCGGCGTGTAGGACTTTTTCGACGGCAGGAAGGCGGTGACGGGCGGGCGGTCGAGGACCTCGCCGTGCCACCAGGCCTCGAAGCGACGGGCGATGCGGGGGAAGTCGGGGACGGCGCGTAGCTCGATCATGGCGAGTCGCTCGATTCCAGGCCGGTCAGGGCAGGGGCAGGAAGAAGCGGTCGAAGCGAGGCACGTAGTAGTTGCCCAGCGAAAGGGCGATGGTGAACGCCCGGCCGACGACATTACGGCGGGGGACGAAGCCGAAGTAGCGTGAGTCGTAGCTGACGTCGCGGTTGTCCCCCATGACGAAGTAGTGGTCTTGCGGGACGTCGATCGGGCCGAAGGTGCTCTTGCGGCTGGCCTGGTTCAGGACGAGCTGGATGGGGTGGGGGTGGCCGATCAGGCTCTCGATGGCCGTCCAGCGGACGGGCGCGGGTGGGGCGTCGCCGGCCTCGTAGCGGGCCGAGGCGTCACGGGCCATGAGGTCCAGCCCCGAGGCGGGGACGCTGGCGGGGGTGTAGGTGAGCTCTTGGCCGTTGATCAGCAGGACGTTCTGCCGCACCTCGATGCGGTCGCCGGGCAGGCCGATGACGCGCTTGACCAGGCGGATGCCGTTCTCGGGTGAGTAGAAGACGACCACGTCGCCGCGCTGAGGCTCTCCCCAGCTGGCGATCCGCCAGAGCGTGAAGGGCACCTTGAGGTCGAAGGCCAGCTTGTTGACCGCGATGCGATCGCCGACCCAGACGCTCGGCTCCATTGAGCCGGTGGGCACGTCGTTCCAGTCGAGGATGCTGGACTTGAAGGCGAAGACAGCCACGAGGATCAGCCCCATGGGCCTGATCCACTGCGTCCAGAGGTAGCGGGCGGCCTTGACGTGCGCGGGAGTCGGACCGACGACGGGTGCGGGTTGTTGCTCGACGGGTTCGGGCATCAGGCAAGCCTCTTGATCGTGGGCCGGGTCGGGTCGGTGGACACGGAGTAGCTTACGTTATCCAGCCGCCCCGGGATCGGTCCTAGGCTTCATCGGCCAGCAGGGCCTCGACGAACGAGGCGGGGTCGAAGGGCTGGACGTCCTGGGGGGTCTCGCCCACGCCGATGAGCTTGACGGGGATGCCCAGCTCCTGGCGGATGGCCACGACCACGCCGCCCTTGGCCGTGCCGTCGAGCTTGGCCAGGAAGATGCCGGTGACCTCGATGGCGGCCGTGAAGGCCTTGGCCTGCTCGATGGCGTTCTGGCCGATCGTCGCGTAGAGGACCAGCAGCACCTCCTGCGGCGCCCCGCGTCCCCCGGAACCCTCGGGCGAAGGGAACTTCTTACG
>JADZET010000398.1 GCA_020850375.1 Phycisphaeraceae bacterium
CGTCCAGGGCGCTGAGGATGCGCGAGGCGCGGTCGACGAGGGTCATGGTGCAATCCGACGGTTTGAGGCGCGGGTACACGTGCGCGGCCTCCTGCATGAAGGCCATGAACTCGCCGGCCACCTCGACGCCGGTGAAGTTGCCCCCCACCACCACCCAGTGCAGCAGCTCGCGGCGGAGCCCCGGATCGTCCACGGCGTCGGCCAATTCGAGCATCTCGATGGCCCGGTCGCGCAGGTTCACGGCGTCGGCCAGGCTCTTGATCTCGAAGGCGCACTCGCCCAGGCCGGGCACCGAGCCGGGTCGACGGGTCACGCTGCCCAGGGCCAATACGAGGTGGTCGAAATCGATCCGCTGCTCGATGTCCACGTCCTGGAGGCGGATGTTTACGCGGCGGGCGGACAGGTCGACGCCCGTCACGCGGGCCATGCGGAAATCGACGCCGGGGCACATCGAGCGGATCGACACGACGGTGTGGCGCGGCTCGAGGGCCCCCGTGCCGGCCTCGACGAGCAGAGGATGGAAGATCATGTGGTTGCGCTGGTCGATCAGCGTCACGTCCAGCCGCCTGGCGCGGTCGAGTCGCAGCAGCTCCGCGGCGCAGTAGGCCCCGGCGAAGCCCGCGCCGACGATCACCACCCGTTGCCTGTGTCCTGCGAAATCCTCGCCCATCATCCACCCATTCCTCCTGCGGCATCTCAAAGGACTGTTCTGATGAGCATAGCGCCGTGCGGTCTTTCCGTCCTGCCCCGGATGGGAACAACGGATCCTGCCCAGCCAAATCCTCCATGTCATTGAGCAGGCTGTCCATGGCCGGGGCCTTGCCTCCGGATGGCTATGAGATATGTTCAGATGCTTAACTCGCCTAAGGTTGCGATCATGGCTGGCACTCAAACAATGACCCCTCGCCAACGCTGGCTCGCGCTCTTGAATCGTCAGCACGTCGACCGGATGCCGACGGACTTCTGGTCCACGCCGGAGGTCTACGACCGGCTGGTCAAGGAGCTCGGGTGCAAGAGCGACGAGGAGCTGTGGCAGAAGCTGCACATCGATCGGCCGCGATTCTTCGGTCCCAAGCTCCTGCGGCGTCCACATGCCGACGATCCCGAGGCGGGCGTCTGGGGCACCAAGGGCGTCAAGATCGATTACGGCACGGGCAGCTACGGAGAGACGACCTATCATCCGCTCGAGCACATGACCACGGTCGACGAGGTTCATCGCTTCCACTGGCCGAGCCCGGACGACTACGACTATTCGGTCATCACCGAGGCGCTGGCCAAGGATGACGCGACGCGCATCCGCGTGGCGGGGTGCTACGAGCCGTTCCTGCTCTACTGCTCGATGCGCTCGATGGAAAAGGCGTTCGAGGACCTGGCTCTGGACCCGGAAATAGCGGAGGCAGGGCTGGGACACATCTTCGATTTTCACTATGAGCACCTGCGGCGGATGTTTGAGGCCGGCAGGGGCAGGCTCGACATGATGTACCTGGCTGAGGACCTGGGCGGACAGACCGGGCCGCTGATGAGCCTGAACATGTACCGGCGGTTCCTGCTGCCGAACCAGAAGAAGATGGCGGAGCTGGCGAGGTCGTACGGGCTGAAGATCTTCTATCACACGGACGGGGCGGCCTATCAGTTTTTGCCCGACCTAATCGACGGGGTGGGGATCGACCTGCTCAATCCGATCCAGTGGCGCTGCCCGGGGATGGAGCGGGAGCGGCTGGTCAAGGATTTCGGCGGTCGCGTGGTCTTCCACGGGGCGGTGGACAATCAGCACACGCTGCCCTTCGGCTCGCCCGATGACGTGCGGCGGGAGGTGCGGGAGAACATGGCGATCTTCCACGTGCGTCAGGGCGGACGCTACATCTGCGCCCCCTGCCACAACATCCAGCCGGTGACGCCGACGGCGAACATCCTGGCGATGTACGAGACGGCGTGGGAGATCGGGAAGCTGAGCTGAGATGGAGGGCACGCATCCTGCGTGCCAACGGCAGGCGATCGGTGGACCGGCACGCAGGATGCACGCCCTACGATTCACTCGTCGATGCCGAGGTCTTTCTTGGTCAGCAGGCTGGCGAAGGCGAAGCCGGCGCCCTCGATGTTCTCTCGGGCGCCCTCCTGACGGTCGATGACAGCGACGATCTTGACGACCACGGCCCCGAGCTCGGTGAGCGTCTTGGCGGCCTCGAGTACCTGGCCGCCGGTGGTGGCGATGTCCTCGACGATCAGGACGCGCTGGCCCTTCTCGAGCTTGCCCTCGACCTGCTTGGCGGTGCCGTAGCCCTTCTTCTGGTTGCGGACGAGGATCGACGGCTTGCCCGTGGCCATCGAGGCGGCGGCGACGAGGGGGATGCCGCCGAGCTCGGCCCCGGCCAGGAGGTCCACGTCGGGGGTGACGTGTTTGGCGAAGCGCTCGGCCAGGGCGGCGAGGATGTCCGGCTGGGTCTCGAAGAGGTACTTGTCGAGGTAGTACTTGCTCTTGCGGCCCGAGCGGAGGGTGAACTCGCCGCGGAGCAGGGCCGCGTCGCAGATCCGACGGATGAGCGTGTCATCGTCCATAGGGCGGGCAGTATACGAGCGGTTCGGCGGGGCCGCCAGCGATTTTCACGGGGTTTGCCGCTAAGATCCGGCGATGCCCCGGGATCTACGCGGACAGGTCTTGATCATCACCGGCGCCAGCGCCGGCATCGGCGCCGCCACGGCCGTCGCCGCGGCGCGGGCGGGCATGCGCGTGGTGCTGGCCGCCCGCCGTGGCGATCGCCTCGAGCAGGTCGCGAAACTCTGCCGACAGGCCGCCGGCCACACCGGCGACAAAGATCCGGTGCTGATCGTGCCCACCGACGTGCGGTCCGACGAACAGGTCCAGCGTCTTGTCAACGCGGCGCTCGAGCGATTCGGCAGGATCGACGC
>JADZET010000399.1 GCA_020850375.1 Phycisphaeraceae bacterium
TCACCCTCTGCGTCGGCGATATCACCGAGGCGTGCCCGATGAACCTCGCCCCCACGGCCAGCACCACCGCCATGCTCGCCCTCGGCGACGCCCTGGCCCTGTGCGTCAGCCGCCGGCGCGACTTCAAACTCGAAGACTACCAACGCGTCCACCCCGGCGGCTCTCTCGGCCGGCTGCTCATGCCCATCACCAGCGCCATGCGCTTCCGGGCCGGCGAGAGCATGGTCCTGATCCCCCCCGGCCTGACCGTGCAGGACGCCTACGCCAAAGCCGCCTCCGTCCAGCCGACCATCCGTCAGGCCGGCGCCCTGCTCGTCACCGACGCCCAGGGCAGGCTCGCCGGCATCTTTACCGACGGCTTCCTCCGCAAGATGCTCATCAAGCACGGCCCATCCATCTGGACACGCAAGATCGACGAGCTGATGCCTCGCAACCCCACGGTCCTGCGGGACACCGCCCTGGTGCGCGACGCCGTCCAGCTCGTCCGCGAGCACCGCTACGACGAGATCCCCATCGTCGACGAGCAGGGCAAGCCGGTGGGGCTAATTGACGTTCAAGATCTCATTGCCTTGAAGGTGATTGAGGGCTGATGGCAGATCTCTCGCAAATCGCGCTTCTCATCCTCGACGTCGACGGCGTGCTGACCGACGGCTCGATCGTCGTCGACGACGATGGCCGGGAGCTTAAACGATTCCACGTGCGTGACGGCTTCGCCATCAAGGCCGCGATGTCCGTGGGCCTGAAGATCGGTGTGCTCTCCGGCCGGACCAGCGCCTGCGTCACGCACCGCATGAAGAACCTCGGCGTCGAGCTGGTCCTTCAAGGTTCCCTCATCAAGGGCGACGCGTTCGAGAAGATGTGCCGCCTGGCCGGCGTGACGGCCGAGCAGACGGCCTACCTCGGCGACGACCTGATCGACCTGCCCGCCCTGCGCCGCTGCGGCTACCCCATGGCCGTGGCCAATGCCGTGCCCGAGGTCAAGGCCGCCGCGAAGTTCATCACCACCCAGCCCGGCGGCCAGGCCGCGGTGCGCGAGGCCATCGAGCACATCCTGCGCGGCCAGGGCAAGTGGCAGGCGGTGATCGACCGGTTTGACGTCTAGCGTGCCAGCGATAACTCGTTGATATTTTAGTGGTTAGCGAGGTGCCGTGAACGGCACATATTTCCGAACAAATTTCGCTGGACAAACGACCTAAACATCTGTTAAATTCCATGCGGCCTTGGCGTCACCTCACCCGTGGAGGGGAGAGGAACACTCAATGTGATCGGCCGGGCTTCTCGAAGGCGCTATTCTTGCGTCTACGTTTGGGGTTGCCCTGCCTGCGTGCCGAGTACGGCCGGCGGACACAAGCCGGCCGGGGTCGATTGCCGAATCGCCCGCCGTCAACGTTCCTTACACGGCGCGGGCAAGGTTGCAAGCGTGAGTATGGCGTCACGTTGTGATTCACATGGTGCCCGCATTTTTCAACGGAGAGGGAGAGACATGTCTAGTCGCAAAGATTGGCTCACAATGGTCTTGGCCGTGGTCATGGCCCCCGCGTCCATGGCCCTGATGTCCGGAAACCTCGTCAGCGGCGGCGATTTTGAGAGCACCAGTTACCTGGTGAACGAGGCGACGCCCGATGGCATCCTTCCGCACCGATTCAGCCAGACCTACGACGTCGGCAAATGGATTGGTCACTGGGGGCCGCCATCCAATCCAGGCGGAATCGGCGGGTTCTCCACGTACGACAATCCACGCAATCTTGTGGAGACCGGTGGCGATGGGACGATGGGATTAAGCAATTTGGGCAACTTGAATCGTTCAGTGGACCCGCTGAACCCGGGCAATCACATCATGGAGGCGGTAATGTTCCGCCCCAGCATGACGCAATGGATCAAGGCCCCGGACAATCAGGTGCCCGGCCCGATGAGCTTCAGTTTTGACCTGCTGATGGAGAACGGCCTACCTGACTATGACAGCTGGGGGACGGTGGCGGTATACGGCATGAAATACCTTCCGCCCGACAACGTCACGTTCTTCCGCGAAGCGCAACCGGGCGCGCCAGGCGCGGTCTCTTCCGTTTATGACCCCGACCTGAACCCTGACGACGGTGAGCTGTTGTTCAGCTACACGTACGGCGAGTGGCTCCAGGGTTCGACCAACGGGATCGATCCGCCCTATCAATTCTTTGGTCAGTGGCAGCATTACGACACGACCCAGTACCTGGAAAACCTCAGCGGCAGCCCGATCGAGTCCGATGGCACGCCCGACTACAAGTGGTTTGGGACCAACCGGGTCGTCAAAACCGAACTCACCCAGACCTATCCCTACTACGTCGTGGGGATCTACCCCATCATTTACGACGAATCCCACACCTACTTCTGGCTGTATGGGGCAAGGATCACAGACGATTTCGCGATGGGCTATGACAACTTCACCCTCCAGGTGACGGTGGTTCCCGAGCCGGCAGCGTTGAGCCTGCTGGCCCTCGGCGGCCTGGCGTTGCTGCGGCGCCGTCGGTGATGCCTCACCTCGTTTCGTCGATCCTGACTCTCAAGGCGGTGCCCCTCGGGCCGCCTTGTTTTACACTGGATGTGGATCACGCCTGACGTCGCCCGGCTGAGCGGGGTTTTCCTCCACCCTCGTCCCGTCGGCGCCAAGCGGCTCGACACCTACGCCGGCCGAATGACCAGGAGATTCACCATGCCCCTTCCCGACGAACTGTTCGCGTGTTCCACCCCCCTGGTCCCCATCCGCGGCGTGCACCTGGACCTCAAGGGCGTGCCGCCGACCTTCGAGCGCATGCTCGACCTGCTCGGGCTGATCGCCGCCGCTCGCCACAACGCCGTGCTGATCGAGTGGGAGGACATGTTCCCCTGGACGGTGGACCTGCGTTTCCGCTGCGAGACGGCCTACAGCTCCGAGCAGGTCACGGCCATCCACGCCCGCGCCCGCGAGCTGGGCATCGAAGTGATCCCACTCGTGCAGAGCCTCGGCCACGTCGAGACACCACTATCGTTGCCCGAGTACGCCCACCTGCGTGAGGTGCCGGACAAACCCGACGTGCTCAATCCGCTGGCCCCGGGGGCGCGTGAGCTGATCGAGAAAATGGTCGACGACGTGTTGGCGTTGTCCCCCGGGGTGAAGTATTTCCACCTCGGCGGCGACGAGGCCTGGACCTTCGGCACGCACCCCGACACCAAGGCCTACATCGCCCGGCACGGCAAGGGCGCGCTCTACCTCCACCACATCGCCCCGCTCCTGGACAGGCTCGTGGCCAAGGGCATCCGCCCGATCCTCTGGCACGACATGATGACCGAGTGGGACGAGCCCGCCCTGCGCTCTCTCTCCAGCAAGGCCGACCTGATGGTCTGGGGCTACCACGGCCACCCCGATACTGTGCAGAGCCACTACAACTCCAAGCACATCGAACGGTTCAAGACCTGCGGCGTCTCGATGTGGGGCGCCACGGCCTACAAGGGCGGCGACGGCGAGGACATCGACCTGCCCAACTACGAGACCCGCCGTGTCAACGCCGAAGCCTGGGCGGAGGTCGCCGGCCGGTACGGCATGCGCGGCGTCGTGGCCACCGCCTGGAGCCGCTACTCGACCCATCGCGTGCAGAACGAGCCGATCGACGCCTGCCTCGACGCCCTGGTCGGCGTCGGGATCATCCTCCACGACGGACGGCTGCCCGAGGGCGGATTTGACGTGTTGCGGAAAGTCATCGCGGAAATGCCCGCGGGGCGCTGCTTCACGGAGTGTCATCGCGTGATGCTCGAGATGGGCAAGGCCCGGCATTGGGGCTGGATGAGCGTCCGCCGCGCCCGCCAGCACGCCGCGATGTTCCAGCTCGACCCCCGTCGGGATTCAGCATCGAGCCGCAAGCCGTTCAATGAGCTGCGCGATCTGATCGCTTCGTTCCCGGGTATCGAGCAGGGCGTGCACAAGGCCTTCGCCGGCCTGCTCGACAAGGTCTGGATCGACCGCTACCTCCACGAACGGCTCGAGCCGTTGCGGCGGGAATGGTCGGACATTCAGATTCAACAGAGCCTCTAGCGCCGCCGGAGCATCGTCAGCCCGCCCAGGACCAGCATCCCCAGCATCGACGGCTCGGGGATGACCGCCACGTCCAGCCAAGCCGTCTCCTGGTCCCCGCCGATGACGCTGAACGCCGCCACGAGGTTGTCGACGAGGTAAGGCGATTGAAGGTTGGAGATGTCGATCTCCAGCGCCCCGGCCGCGGCCCGCAGGGTCTGATAGTCGACCGAGAACTGATACGCATAGAGCGGCTCGTCCAGCGGGCCGTTGTAGTTGTAGATCTGCGACGGGTCGATCACGAAGCTGCCGCCCGCCGAGAAGCTGCCGACGCCCAGCAGGTCGAACGAGGCGTCGGAGTTGATCTGCTGGCGGAGCAGGAACTGGATCAGCATCGACCCCGTGCCCAGCGGGTCGTTCATGATCGACATCGCCTCCTCGGTGTTGGGGTCGTAGGCCAGCCCCACCCCGTCGGCGATCAGGTCGAACCCCCCGTCGGCCGAGACCATGTTGGCGGCCTTGATGTTGGCCTTCCACTTGCCGTCGCGCAGCCAGACCTGCCCGCCGTGGCCCGTGTTGTAGATCATGAGCTTGTCGTTGGCGTCGGGGATGTTGCCGCCGACGTTGCCGCCGGTGGAGAACTTCTCGCCCTTGAGGGCGCTCAGCCAGGTGGCCCGGCGGTTGTTGCCGTCGATGAAGGGCAGGTAGCTGATGCGCCCGTCCAGGCCGGACCAGTCCGGCAGGTTGCCGCCGAACGGCTCGTCGCCGTAGAGCACGACGATGTTGTCCGCCGGCACGCCGAAGTCGTCGCGGAGCGAATCGTAGATGCGGGCGATGTTCGCCCCGTGCCGTGGGTTCGGCGAGCTCCAGGCCACGAGGATCGCGTACTGGGCCGAGTTGCCCGCCCCGGCCGTGTGGGCGAAGGTCCGCGTCCCGTTGGGCCCGTTGCCCGCGTTGAGCTGGGCCAGGCTGTCACGCGTGTAATAGTGGGGGTGCTCGAGGCCGGCGGTGGTCGCGGGGTCGGAGAAGGGGTCCTTGGAGATCCCGTCGCCGCCGAAGGCCGCGTGCCCGAACCAGTCCTGCACGCCGTTGGCGCTGCGGCCGGCCATCGAGTCGTGGTAGGCGCGGGTAAAGTTGTCGAGCTTCTTGAAGATGTCGAACCACGCCCCGGTGTTGTCCTTGTTGTACGCCACCTCGTCGAACCGCGCCGCCGACGCCGCCGTCAGGTTCGCCGGGCCGTTGTTGGCGAGGTTGTCCAGGAAGCCGCCGCCGAAGCACTGCTGGAAGATCGAGTCCACGCTCGCGCCGGTGGCGTTGTTCTTCAGGTCCGTGGCGTACTGATAGTCCCAGGCCGCGATGGCCTTGCCCGCGGGGTTGTTGTCACGGACGAAGGAATGGTGCGTGGCGACCGGCTCATCGACGCTCGGCCCCTGCCACCACCACGAGCCTGCCCGCGCGGGTGCGGCAAGGCTCAGCGAGAACGACGCGGCGAGGGCGCAGTGCATCAGGGCGGATCGGTTCGGACGCTTCATGGGATTCCCTCCTGGGCGTGATGGGCGCTGGGGTCGGTTGGCCGTGCGGCCGGGCAGATACGGGACAAAAATGCCTGAAAAACCGGGCGAAATGCCCACCCCCCGTTCCCGCCAACATAGCAGCAACCGCAGGACGGATGCAAGCATTTTTCAGAGAGATTTAATCAAGACATCATGCGGTGATGTGCGATGGCCGGACCTCGCCTGATCACGACAGGTGCTCGCGGAAGAACGCCAGCACCGACGGCATCCACGGCCGGCGCTCCATGCCATGCTCCGCCCCGGGAACGATCGTCAGCTCGCACGGCACCCCGGCCGCACGCAGGGCGTCGTGCATGCGGATGCTCTGGTCAACCGGACAGAGCGAGTCAGCGTCTCCGTGAAAGAGCATGAACGGCGGCGCGTCGGATGTGACCTGTAGCGCCGGGCTGGCCAGGCGGGCGAGTACTGGCTTCTCCGCCACCGTTCCCCCCAGCAGGCTCACCAGCGGCTCCTTGCCCGGCGGGTCGGGCTTCTTGCCCGGCCGGCGCTCATAGAGCTCCCCGGCCGCGGGCAGGTCTGTCACCGCGAAGAACGAGACCACCGCATGCACAGCGCTCGACTGATCGAGGTGCGGCCCATCGCCTTCGAGTTGGGCATTGCCCGCCGTCACGCCCAACAGGCACGCCAGATGCCCGCCCGCCGAGGTGCCCAGCGCGCCGAGCCTGTCGGCCGCGTACCCATACTCCCCCGCGTGGGCCCGCAGCCAACGCACCGCCGCCTTGGCGTCATGGATCTGGGCGGGGAACTTCGCCTTCTGGCTGAACCGGTAGTTCATCGCCGCGAACGCCAGCCCGCCGTCCGCCGGCAGCCACTCCATCTCGAACGTGTCCTTCGAGTGCGCCCGCCAGCTCCCGCCATGGATGTAGAGCACCATCGGCGGCGCAGCCCCAGCCGAGCGACGCGGAACGTACAGGTCCATCCGCAATTCCTCCTCGGGCCGGGTCGCGTAGACGATGTCAGCGAGCTTCTCGTAGGGCTCAGGAATCATGCGGCGTGTGTTGCCTGTTGCATCGTGCCGGTGAACATCCCCCCCGCCATCGAACACGATAGGGCCAGCAGGTTACTCCCGCGCCTCGCTCCGGGACAAATGAACGCCGATCGCACCCGACGCCCCGGAACATGGGAAACCATTAAGAGAAAGATGGTGAACTGACCGATAACTCTATCGCAGATCAAGGCCAGCGTAGGATGCGCGGCCGATTTCCCCCCGCCCCCGGTAAGGTGTGCCCCAGAAGGGACTACGCGTGGCAGGGGGCTTGCGTGTCTTCCCGCCGCGTCGCACGTCACGGCGAATCGAACGCGGGCGTTGCACGAAAGGGTCATGGATGACCGACCGCACTGAACCATCTCCGGCCCTCGACGCTGAACAACTCGTCGAGCTCCTGCGCCGTCAGGAGTCGTTGTTCAACCACCTGGCCGAGCTCTCCGTCCAGCAGGAAGCCCTGATCAACCAGGACAACGCCGCCGACCTGCTGTCCGTGCTTGGCCAACGCCAGCAGGTCATCGACCAGCTCAACGACCTGTCCCAGCAGTTCAAGCCGTTCCGCTCGCGGTGGGACGCCTTCCGCTCGACGTTGCCCGCCGCCACGCGTCAGACCGTCGAGGCCATCCTCGGCCGGATCGAGAACATGCAGCAGGCCGTCGCCAAGCGTGACGAGGCCGACTGCCAGCTCCTGCGTCAGCGTCAGCAGCGCATCAGCGGCGAGTTCCAGCACATGGCCCGCGTCTCCGGCGCACGGATGGCCTACCGTTCGCAGACGGCTCCGCCGCCGGCGCGCCTGGCGGATCAACGAGGATAAGTCAGGGTAGTGTCCTTCATGAGACATCGGCCGACCAGCCAAGCCGCCGCCCTCGTGGACGAAGTCGCTCCACGCACCGGCGAGCCCGCGCTCCCGCCCGCCGCGGCCGCGCCGACGGCCAAGGCCGACGAACGCCTCGACGACCTCGCCCAGATCATCCGCGCCTACAACCAGGTCACCGAGAACCTCCGAAAATCGCACGAAGGACTGCAGGCCCAGGTCGCCCGCCTGCGCGAGGAGCTGGCCTCGACCAACGCCCAGCTCCAGCGGAGCAAGCGCCTCGCCGCCCTGGGCGAGATGGCCGCGGGCATCTCCCACGAGATCCGCAACCCTCTGGCCGCCATCGGCCTCTACGCCCGCATGCTCGTCGAGGACCTGCCCGCCCTCGATGGCTCGCAGGCCTGCCAGGACGTCGCGGGCAAGATCGCCTCGGCCGTCCGCTCCCTCAACGCCGTCGTCGGCGACGTCCTGAACTTCTCTCGCGAGATGGCGCCCAAACGCCAGCACATCGACGCCTCGGCGCTGATCAGCGGCGCGCTCGACGCCCAGGCCCCCGCCATCGCCGCGACCGGCATCGCCGTCCAACGCCTTGATCAGCAACCGGGCGATGACGTCCCGCTCTGGGCCGACCCCCAGCTCATGCACCAGGCCCTGGTCAACCTCATCCGCAACGCCGTCGAGGCCATGGCCGAGAAGCAGGGGGGTTCTCCCCTCCGCACCAGGACGCTGACCCTCGACGCCCACCGCCATGGCGAGTCGACCCTCCTGATCGTCCGCGACACCGGCCCGGGCATTCCCGCCGAGGTGCTCGAGCGGATCTTCAATCCCTTCTTCACCACCCGCAGCACCGGCACCGGCCTGGGCCTTGCCATCGTCCACCGCATCGTCGACGCCCACGGCGGCGCCATCGCCGTCGCCCAGGACGACGGCGCCGTCTTCGAGATCACCCTGCCATCCCCGCCCAAGCCAAGCATTCGTGAAACCACACCGACCCAAGACCTTGTGCCCGAGGCGGTGACCTAGATTCCACCGGAATAACGCGTTTTTTCCCTTGAATCCCCGCCTGCCACCCCAACCCCCGGTCCCGTCATGACGCAGAAAATCCTGGTAGTCGACGACAAGCAGATGATGCGTGACAGCGTCGGGGCGACGCTCCAGCGGGCGGGCTACTCCGTGGTGGCCGCGGCCGACGGCGAGACCGCGCTCAAGCTCCTCGCCCGCCACCGCCCCGCCGCCGTGATCAGCGACCTCAAGATGCCCGAGATGGACGGCCTCGAGCTCCTGTCGCGCATCCGCCGCGCCGACGATCAGGCGCCCGTCATCCTCATGACCGCCTACGGCACGATCGACGCCGCCGTCGAGGCCATGAAGCAGGGCGCCTTCGACTTCATCCAGAAGCCCTTCGAGGGCGACCAGCTGGTCGTGGTCGTCAAGCGCGCCGTCGAGCACCGCCGCCTGCTCCAGGAAAACGCCGTCCTGCGCTCCACCGCCCGCATCTACCACAGCGACCCCGTCCTCGTCGGCTCGACCGACGTGATGCGCAA
>JADZET010000400.1 GCA_020850375.1 Phycisphaeraceae bacterium
GCCGGCGGCTGACGCACAGGGCCAGGGCGTCGCCGAGGGCGAGCATGGCGGTGGTGCTGGCCGTGGGGGCGAGGTTCATCGGGCACGCCTCGGTGATATCGCCGACGCAGAGGGTGACATCGGCCAGGCGGCCCAGGTCGCAGTCGGGGGTGCTGACCATGGCGAGGACGGCAACGTTGTCCTGCTTGAGGATGGTCACGAGGTCGACGACTTCCTGGGTGTTGCCGCGGTAAGACAGGGCGAGCACGACGTCGCCGCGGCGGACGCGGCCGAGATCGCCGTGCATGGCCTCGGTGGGGTGGATGAAGTGGCTGGGCGTGCCGGTCGAGGCGAAGGTGGCGGAGATCTTGCGTCCGATCAGGCCGCTCTTGCCCAGGCCGGTGACGACCAGCGTGCCGGGGGGGTGCTGACGTGGTTCGCGGAGGGGGTCGGTTCCCTGGAGGATCAGGTCGACGGCCTTGTGGAACTCGGGGCCGATGCGGACGCGGCTGACGGCCTGGGCCTCAGCGGCGAGGACCTGCTCGGCGAGGGTCTGCTGCGGGAGGATCTGTGGATCGGTGTCGGGCATGCGGGCCTTGTCAGCAGGGGTTTTCGAGCGAGCATCGCACCGCTTGGTGCCCGCGTGGTGAGCGGGTAAGCTGTGAAACAATCATTATCGAGCCTGGCCGTCGGCCGAGCAACCGGCCGGGCGGGCCCAACGAGGCAGGATGCCATGCAGGACTATCGCGTCGAACTCGACAACTACAGCGGCCCGATGGACCTCTTGCTCTACCTCGTCCGCAAGCACGAGATCGACCTCTACGACATCCCCATCGCCAAGCTGACGGACCAGTACCTCGCCCACGTCCAGCAGCTCCAGAAGATCGACATCGAGCTGGCGGGCGAGTTCCTGGTCATGGCCGCGACGCTGCTGGAGATCAAGAGCCAGATGCTCGTGCCCCGGCCGGAGGGGTCAGAGCAGGCCGATACCGCCGCGGAGACGCCGGAGGGGGGAACTTCTTCGCTTGATCCACGCCTCGAACTGGTCCAGCAACTGCTCGCTTACAAACGGTTCAAGGACGCGTCATCGGAGCTTGAGGCGAGGATGTTTGAGTGGGAGCAGCGGTTCGCCTGCTCGCCGTTGACAGCCAAACCGGCCGGCGAGGCGGGCGACGACGAGTCGGCCGCGGCGCGGGATTGGGAGCTCGAAGACCTGGGCGTGAATGATTTGGCCGAGGCGTTCGAGCGCATCCTGGCCACCATCGGTTCCGTCATGCCACGCCATGACGTGGTCTACGACGACACGCCGTTGGCGCTGCACGCTCAGGACATTCTGGATCGGCTGCAACGCGACGAGACGTCGGACCACCACGCGTTGGCCCTGTCGGAGGTCTTCCGGGGGCGGTCGCGCAGCGAAGCGGTGGGCCTCTTCCTGGCCCTGCTCGAACTTGTCCGCCAGCGGCAGGTCAAGGTTGAGATCCTGCGCGAGGAGGTCACCGGCCAGCCGACGGACATCCGCCTGGAACTACTCGACCCGCAGGCTGCGCCTGAGCCCGACCAACCTGGCCCCGACGCCGCCGAGCGATGGCGTGATCCGGAGACCGGCGAACTCCAGCTCGACTGGCCCGACGAAGCTCTGCGCCTGCGAGCCGAGAAGCGAGCCCACCTCCGCGCCCTCTGGCAGGCGAAGAAGGCCTCCGGCTCCGCGAGCCCGATGGACGAGGAGGCGTTTATGAGGCAGTTGGATGAGCAGGAAGAGAACGGGGCTTAGGCTCTTCGCCCCCACCTGGACCTTCCATCAAGATGTGAGTGGCGGTCTCTCCGTAAGGCACGAATCCCAGCCCTTCGAAGAAGGCTTGCGCTCGCTTATTGATCTTCAGCGCGCGTAGACGCACGGGCAATCCCAATCGGCCAGCTTCCTCCAAAATGATCCGCACACACATGCGGCCGATGCCTTTCCCCTGATGTTCGGGCAACAGGAAAAGCTGATTCAACGCCAGGCAGTCAGGCCCAACGGCCATGGCGATGACTCCGACGTCTCTTGCGTCCACGCTGATGACTCGAAAGTCCTGCGTGCCGAAGCGCTGCTGGTGAAGTTTTTGCTGCTCCGCTTCATCCCAGCCCCAGACTTGCTCGGTGTAAGATCTGAATGCCGCCTTCTTCACTTCGTAGGCGAACGCGCTGTCGTCCGAGATCGCTTTTCTTAGTGTTGGATTCAGTGACATGCTTCCGTTGGGCGCCATCACTTTTCGGCTGCTTCGACGCGCGTCGCCTGCTCGTCGGCGTGGTAGCTCGAGCGGACCAGGGGGCCGGACTCGACATGGCCAAAACCCATTGCTTCGCCGATCTCTTTGTAGCGGGCGAACTGCTCGGGGGTGACCCAGCGGGAGATGGGCAGGTGGTCGCGCGTGGGCTGGAGGTATTGGCCGATGGTCAGAATATCGCAGCATCCCTGAGCTGTGCGTGTGCCCTCGAGCACGTCGTGCATGAGCTGTTCGACCTCTTCGTCCGTCTCGCCGATGCCGACCATGATGCCGGTCTTGGCGGTCAGGCCCGCATCTTTGGCACGACGGAGCAGCTCGATGGAGCGTTCGTACTTCGCCTGCGGGCGGACGGCGGTGTAGAGACGTTTGACCGTCTCGATGTTGTGGTTGAGGATCTCGGGGCGCTGGTCAAAGACCACCTGCAAGGCATCCCAGTCGCCGCAGAAGTCGGGGATGAGGACTTCGATCGAGGTGCCGGGGCTGCGGCGGCGGACCTCGGCGATGGTCTCGGCCCAGATGCCGGCCCCGCCGTCGGGCAGTTCATCGCGGTTGACGGAGGTCATCACCAGGTGGCGGAGCTGCATCAGGGCGGCGGCCTCGCCGACGCGGCGGGGCTCGTCGGTGTCGAGCGTGGTGGGCCGGCCGGTCTTGATGTGGCAGAAGCCGCAGGAACGGGTGCAGACGTCGCCGAGGATCATGATCGTGGCTGTGCCACGCGACCAGCACTCACCCATGTTCGGGCATTTGGCCGATTCACAGACGGTGTGAAGCTTGTGCCGGTCGATGAGCTGGCGGAGGCTCTGGTAGCCCTCGCCGCCCGGGAGACGGGCGCGCAGCCAATCGGGCTTGCGGCGACGGATGAACTCCATCCCGGCGTTGTCCAGGACCTGATCGCTGAGGGAAATTCGTTTCACGGTTGAGGTAGTATAGCGGACGGACGGCTGATCATTTCCCCTGAACCTGA
>JADZET010000401.1 GCA_020850375.1 Phycisphaeraceae bacterium
CAACCTCCGCAAGCTCTCCCGCGACGTGCTCAACACCCTCCTCCGCTACCCCTGGCCCGGCAACGTCCGCGAACTCGAAAACGCCGTCGAACGCGCCGTCGTCCTCTCCCAGGCCGAGGAGTTCACCGATGACCTCCTCCCCCTCCAGATCCGCATGTTCGCCCAGCAGGTCCGCTCCGACTCCCACGACGAATCCATCGAAGATCTGGCCAGAAAACTCGCCGTCCACGCCATCCGCCAATACCAAACCAACGAAGGCCAGATCTACGACCTGACCGTCGGCGAACTCGAACGCCAGCTCATCCGCGAAGCCCTTCAACAAACCGGCGGCGTCAAGACACGCGCCGCCGACTTCCTCGGCATCAACCGCAATACCCTCAACAAAAAAGTCAAAGACCTCGGCATCCCCGCCGAAGGCTGAGAAAACCCCTGCTCCTGCCCTCTGCCAAGCCCAGGCATTGCCATGCCTGGGTTGTCTTTCTCCACTCACCCCCACTGCCTCACCTCCACCCCGCCGCCACTCCCCTCCAGATTCACCACCATGTACCGCAGCGCATCGCACACATGATCCGCCCCATCTTTCACCGGCTCTTCCTTCCCCCGATCCCGCCAGTCATAGTGATACCCCTGCAACCCCCGCAGCAGATCCCCACATCGCTCCTGAATCCTCAGCCTCCCCGTGTCCAACCGTCTCCGCACCATCTCAATCCCCTGCCGGATCAAACTCCTCTTCTGACGCACCCGATACCCATGCCTGCGTAACACCTGGATATCGCTCACCCCCGTCTGCCCGTTCCGTTGCCCCCCAGCCGGATCCACCCCAATCCACGCCACCTCCGGCCACCCGCGTCCCTCGATCACCTCCAGGTGTTCTTCGAGCGTCAATTCCTTCGCCACATACTCATCCACAACCTCCAACACCCCATCCTCAGCGAGTCGCCCCCACAGCATCACCGTCGGATTCCGATACCCAAAATCCATCCCCCCGATCCACACCACCCGATCATCCGCCACCTCTCCCCCCACCACGTGTCGCCTCTCGTCAAACGTCGAGTAAACACTCTCCCGCACCGTCGGCCGCAGACACAACACCTCGCTCTCCCACGTCCCCCGACTCACTCGCCGTTTCTGCGCCAACGCATCCTCAATCCCCACAAATCCCCGCCCGTGCTTCGCTTTCCCTCCGCACGCCTCCCACAGCTCACACCCTTCGCACGCCCGCTCCGCCGAACACCGCTCGAGCACATCCACCAGATTCCACCGAAACACCCTCGCCCCCTTCGTCTCCCTCACCCGGTCTAATATCTGACTCATCAGCCCAAACGGCTCATGCATCGTCGACATCGCCTCCACCGACCCCTTCACCCACGTCGATCCGCACCACCCAGACCGCGTCACCAGCTGCGCCGCCTCCCACACCTCTTCCTTGAACAGCTCCACCTCATCGCAACGCAACTTGTGCACCCGCTGCCCGCGCACCGACCGCGCCGACTGGCTGAGCACCTCCACCACGCTCCCTTGAATCAACTCCACACGCCGCTGCGTCGCCTCTCTCTTGAGCAACGGCCGCAGCCGCGGGTGCCCCAAAAACCCCAGCAGATACCCATACATCTTCTCCGACTGCTCCCGGCTCCCCCCCAGGATCCGAACCTGAACCCCCGGCTTGAACATCAGGTCCAGCAGCGTCGCCATCGCCCCGTAGTACGTCTTGCCCCCACCCCGATTCGCCCACACCACCACGTCGCGCGTCGTCCCCTCCTCAAAGAACGCATGCCTCAGATACTCGAACGGCGAGCTCGATCCTCTCTCCCGAGCCCGCCGCGGCACACGCACCCCAAACATCCCCTGGATGAACCGATCCAACTCCACCGCCGTCCGCGGCCGAAGCTCTTCCCATTGCTCCAGCCTCGCCCTCGCCTTTCTCTTTCGCCTCATGCACGACCCACCCCAAGCCGTCGGTACGCCGCCCGCCGTGCCGCCGACGTCTCCCCCACCTCCATCTCCTCCGCCAACTCCCCCTCGCCCTCTACCCCCTGCTCCGCCCGCTTGAGCTCCATCTTCAAGAGGTCCACACACGCCCGCCGGGCCACGTCCAGGCTCTCCTCCCCCCCCTCACGCGACATCGCCAGCGCGATGAGCCTCTCCGCCGCCGCCAAACGAAACCGGCTGAGCATCACCTGTGTCTGCATGTCCGCCAGCACACAGATCCCCCGCAAGACTCGATGGTTCTCCCCCTCGAGGATCCACCCCGCCAACTCCTCGACGGTCATCCCATGCCGCTTACCGAGCTCAACCAGATCCTCTTTCGCCCCCAACAAATCCTCGATCATCCCCTCACGTCCCACTCACCGACCCCCTCTCACAAGCCCAGGCATTGCTATGCCTGGGTGCATTGAGCATCTTGCTCAATACTCCCCACCATCCTCATCAACCCCTCCTCCCGCGTCCCCCCCAGCCTCTTGAGCACCGCCTCCACCCTCCGCCTCTGCCCCGGCAGTAGAAAAAAATGCACCGCCACCGGCACCTTCTCCAGGTCCATCGCCTCCCGCGCAATCGTCGGCCTATCCCGCAATCTCAGCAGCGCCTCAATCCTCGCCCCGCTCTCCGGCAGCAGCCGACCCAGCGTCTCCGCCCCCACGCGCTCCCGCAACTGCGCCATCAGTTCCGCCCGCTTGTGCGGATCATCCTGCCCTCGCAGACGATTGAGCGTCCCGAGCAGCACCATCGCCCGCTCGTCATCCACCTCCCACACCACGCACGACGCCGTCTCTCTGCCCAACTCACGCAGTGCCCGCGCCCGGTGATGCCCGTCGAGAATCTCAAACGTCACCTCTTCTCCCGCGATCTTCCTCACGATCAGCGGCGGATACTCCTCCCCCGCCCCTCGCAGATGCTCGACCAACTTCGCAAACATCCCCTCGCTCATCACATTGCTATTGAGCGGATGCCCCCGCAGCAACCCCAACGCCACCTCCACCACCATCCTCGCCCTCCTAAGCCCAGGCAAGGCATGCCTGGGTCTCCTGCACTCAACCCCTCACCGCCACGTAATACACCGGCCGCGCCAACACCCTCCCCCGCGCCGCCACCAACATCTCCTCCACCCCCGTCTCACACCCCCCCGCTCGCCCTCTCCCACTCCGATACCACCGCCGAAGCTCCCCCAAAAACCACCTCTTCTCCTCCTCCCCTAACCGCTCCAACGCCTCCCCACCCAACGCAAGCGCCTCCGCCCTCAACCCCACGTGACCCATTGCATCCATGAGCCTCTGGTCAAACCCATGCACAGGCCGCTCGTATGCCCGCATCCCCGCCCTCTCAAAAAACGGATGCACCTGCCCCATCGACGCCATCGCCTCGGTCACCACCGTCGTCGCCGACTCCAGCGCCGCCCCGACCAGCCGCACCGCCAACCCCAGCCCTCGCCACTCCGGCCGAACCACCACCCGGCTCAGGCACCGCACCTCCGCGTTGATCGCCCGAACACGGTCTTCTTCCTCAGCCCCGCATACCGCCCCCCCAGCGCCCAGTCACGCATCCGGCACTGAAGCACCGGCATCGACTCCACCAGCACTCCCACCACCTGTTTCTCACCCTTGCGCCCCAGGTATCTCCCCACCACCGTCGCCCGCTCCCACGACAGCCTCAGCACCCGCGCCACCGTCGCCGGCCGTTTCGCCAGGTAGTGAAACCCCGCCAATTCCGTGTAATCGGCGATGCTCCCCGTCTCCAGCCGCAGCTCCCTCTCCCACCGCGTCACAACCCTCTCCCCGTTTAACCGCCGATCGAAGATCGGCATGTCGGCTCGCCACCTCGACTCGCACGCCCAGTCCCTTCTCCACCACCACGTCCGGCTCAAGCCCTTCAAGCAGATCATCATGCGTCGTCGCCACCACCCAGCACGACGAACCGTTCCTGCTCACCCATTTCCTCAGATTCGCTGCGATCACCCCCGCCGTCACCCGATCCAGCGTCGCCCCGAACTCATCCGCCACCACGACTTGAAGCTTCTGTGCTTCCCCCCGCTCACACCTCCACATCGCCCGCGCCAGCCGCAGCCGATACCGCTGCCCATCCGACAACTCGCTCGGCTTCCGCAGCATCACGAACGCATCGTTGAGACCCGCCACCGACAGCAGCCCCATCACCCCCTCGAGCGACTCCCCCTCAAAGCAATCCACCAGCGCCCGCTCCGCCACCCCCGGCATCTCCGCCAGATCCAAAACCTCCGCATCCTCGCGCCCCGCCACCGCCCCCTTCAGACACCGCAGCAGCGTACTCTTGCCCCCGCCGCTGGGTCCGGTCACAAACACGATCCACCCCGCCCGCAACTCCAGCCTCACCTCCGGCAGCACCTCCATCACCCGCCGCCGGTCCACCCCTAGCCCAAACATCCCCGCCACCCGCAGCACGTTCGGCGAAACCTCCACCGCCGTCTCGACCACCTTCCGCAGCACCACCTCCATCCCCGTTCCTCCCTCAACTTCGCGCCACGCGCCCCTCACGTCCCCGCCACCGCCCGCGCCGCGATCAGCTCCCCGCGTACATGATGCAACCGAAGCCCCAGCACCGCCGCCGCCTTCCTCAGGCTCATCCGCTTGAGGATCACCGCCTCCGCCACCCGTCGCGTCCCCGGCGACAGCGCCTCGGGACTCACCACCAGAAAACGAAACAACGGCGACTGCATGTGCTCGACCAGATTCTTCACCCGTCGCTGCACCGTCCGCGGCCGCTGCCCCAGCAGCCTCGCCACGTCGGTCACGCTCAGACCATGCTTGAGCACCTGTTCGATCAAGAGCTTGTCGCGAGCCCCCAGGTGCTGCGCCAGCTCCAGGATCTGCTCCACCTGATCGCGCAACCCCTGCCGACGTCGAAGCGATTCCTCGTCAATCTGAGTCATGGATGTGGTCATGGCACTCTTGAGCGATATGTCCCCGTTGCCCCCAAAAAACATTTGACAAACGCGTCCGGCATCTTACACTTGTTAGGTATCTGATAGGTATCTTACCCTATCCCCTAGCAAAGTTCAATTTTCATTGAACGAGCGATCCAAAATGCTTCCCGTCGCACAGATCCTTCGCCAACACCGCCGCCTCCGGGGCTACACGCTCGCACGCCTGGCCCTAAAGGTCGGGATCAGCAAAAGCTATCTGTCGATGATCGAGAACCGACGTGTGGCACGACCTCCCTCCAAGCGACTCCTGACCGCCCTCGAGCAGGCCCTGTCTCTCCAACCAGGCCAGCTCATCCATGCTGCCGACTGGGAGTCTACGCCCTCCTGGCTGCGGGCCAAGGTCAGCCCTATGGCACATAACGCCGACACGCTCTGTGATCGCAATCTTCAACCGCCCGCCGCGTCCTCCCCCACGCCGATCCCGCTGATCAACCGCGTCGCCGCCGGCTACCCCACCGGCTTCACCGACCTCGACTATCCCGCGCGCATCGCCGACCGCTACATCACCTGCCCCGACATCAACGACCCCCAGGCCTTCGCCGCCGAGGTCATCGGCGACTCCATGCTCCCCGACTACCAGCAGGGCGATATCGTCATCTTCTCCCCCGCCGCCAAGGTCGAGGACGGCTGCGACTGTTTCGTCCGCCTGCTGCCCCATCACGACACCACCTTCAAACGCGTCTTCTTCGATCCTCGCACCCCCGACCTCATCCGCCTCGTCCCTGTGAACCCCGACTTCCCTCCCGCCGACTTCCCCCGCCGAAAAATCGTCAGCCTCTACCGGGCCGTCCGCCGCTACCACCGCCTCTAAGGGACGCGCCGACACCGCCGTGCGCACAAACCGCCCACAACCGGCACGCAACCGTGTCGTTTCGACTACAAACGCCGACGCCGATCCTATCTCGCCGCCGGTCCGTGTGCGCACGACCAAGCCGCCACGCCACTCCGAGCGCGTTCCGACGGACACAATTGATTCTCCGTCTCGTCGCCTAGTCGTCCCCGCCGCCCGACTTCGGCGCCGGCCCCTCGATCATCGTCAGCACCCGCAGAACCTCCGCCACCGACCACGCCTGCGCCATGCACCCCACCGGACGGTGCGGCACGTCCGCCTCGTGGATCTCGTGCAGCTGCCCCAACCCCCTGCCCGTCATCTCGTCCAGCAGCGGCGTGATCACCCGCATCGCCTCACTCCTGGCCTGATTGCTGAACTTGCCCACCCGCAGGATCCCCTCCGCGTAAGGCCCGATCAGCCACGGCCACACCGTCCCCTGGTGATACGCCTCGTCACGCCGGAACCCGTCCCCCGCGTAGTGCCCGTGGTACGCCGGATGCCCCGGCGCCAACGTCCGCAGCCCGAACGGCGTCAAGAGCTTCTGCCCCACCGCATCGAGGATCTCCTGCTGCTTCGTCCGCGGCAGCGGCGAGTGCGGCAGACTCGCCACCAGCACCTGGTTCGGCCGCAGCCCTCCGTCCCGTTGCTCCGCGCCGTCCCCATCCGTCCACACGTGGTCGATCGCGTACCCCAACGAGTCATCCCAGAACACCTTGGCGAACCCCCGCCGAATCCGCGCCGTCAGCCGGTTCAGGTGATCCGCCTCCTGCCGATGGCTTGTCGCGATCAGCTCCGCCATCCCCGCCAGCGCGTGGTACCACAGCGCGTTGATCTCCACCGCCTTCCCGCACCTCGGCGTGAACACCACGCCCCCGCACGCCGCGTCCATCCATGTCAGCTGCGTCCCCGGGTTCCCCGCCGTGATCAGCCCGTCCCCCGCCATCCGGATCTCGTTCTCCGTCCCCTTGATGTACGCGTCGATGATCGACAGACACGCCGCACACAGCCACCCGTCCCACGACGCCCGGTCCCCGCTCACCTCCAGGTACCGCATCGCCGCGTGCACGTACCACAGCGACGCATCGACCGTGTTGTAGTGCGCCGCCGTGTCGTCGTAATCATCGAAACGGTTCGGCACCAAACCGTTCCGGATCGCCCCCGCAAACACCTTCAGTGTGTCCCTCGCCTCCTCCAGCCGCCCCGTGCACAGCAGCAGCCCGTCGAGCGCGATGAACGTGTCCCTCCCCCAATCCGAGAACCACGGGAAACCCGCCAGGATCGTCTTGAGCTTCTCCCCCTTGTACGACCTGCCCACCACGAAGTCATCCGCCGCCATCACCAGCAACTGCTTCTGCAGCTCCCCGGGATGCTTCGCCGGCCCGTCCGCCGGCACCCTGAACCGCTCCCACATCGGCCGCAGGTGCGCCCGTCGCCCCTCGTCCGAGACCTCCGGCTCGACCGCCTCATCTCCCAGCGCCACCGTCAGCGTGATCTCATGCTCCGCCCGCGGCTCGAGCTGAACCTCAAACCACCCCGGCACAAACTGATCCTCCAGGTCCTCCTGCCCCCGCTCCATCTCCCCCGGCAGGTGAATCCGATACCACCACTGCTCGTTGGGCACGAACGTCGCCCCCGGGCACGACATCGTCACAGATACCCCTCCACGGCTGACGTGCACCACATCCCCTTCCTCCTCCGTCTCCACCGCGAACTTCTCTCCGCCCTCGTGCAGCACCGCGTGAAAATCCCGCAGTGTCAGCATCGGCCCGATCGCCAGACGCGCCGCCGACCCGCTGTCCGACAGCTCCTGCACCAAGTACCGCACCGTCGCCGCCTGCTCCTGCCAGTGCAGGTGCAGCTCCCGCACCAGCCGGCACTGCCCCCACGAGTACTCCCACTGCGCGGCTAAACCCTTGCTGAACTGCCGCAGCAGCCCCACCCCCTGCGGCACCACCACCCGCCCCGCCCCACCATCCTTGAACAGGCACGACGAAAACTCTAGCGGCTGCTGCGCCCCGCCACGCTGCAACGTCAGCTTCTCGAGCGTCTGCGTCAGCGCCACCACCCGCCCCACCGGCGGGTGCGTGCATGCCACCAGCAGCCCGTGATACCTACGCGTGTTCACCCCCGCCGCCGTTCCCATCGCATACGCGCCCGTCCCGTTGCTCAGCACCCACTCATGATCCAGATACGACAGCGCATCCGGCCCCATCTCCAACTGATGAGTCCAACCAAACCCCGTCGCCACGGGCTGCCCAGGCTCACGCGACAACACCTTGGGCCTGCCCGAACCTCGACTGCCTGCCACGCTCTTGCCCGATCGCTTCTTCGTCGCCACGGTTCACCCCGCGTTCACAAGATGCCACACCACAATCAACCGCCCCCTTCACACACACCAGACAACATAACAAAACTCATCCCCCGTCCGGCTCCCTCACCCCCGAATTCCCAACCCCTTTTTCTGCCAAACCGGCGACACCACCCCCCAGCCCCTTACCGCAGCCGGATCGTCGCCAACGCCATCGCCACCAGGATCCCCGTGATCAGCCAGAACCGGATCACCACCTGCTGCTCCGTCCACCCGCCCAGATGAAAATGATGGTGCAACGGCGCGCACCGGAAGATCCTCTTGCCCTTGGTCGCCTTGAAGTACCCCACCTGCAGGATCACCGACATCGCCTCGGCCACCAGCACCCCCCCGATCACCACCAGCAGAAACTCCTGCCGGATCACCACCGCGATGTACCCCAGCAGCCCCCCCAGCGCCAGCGACCCCGTGTCCCCCATGAACACCTGCGCCGGATGACAGTTGAACCACAAGAATCCCGCGCACGCCCCCACGATCGCACCCGCCACCACCCCCAGCTCGTTCGACATCGGGATGTAGGGCACCAGCAGCAGCTTCGCAACCTCCCCGTCCCCCCACCCCGCGATCAACGCCAGCACCATCATCGCGAACGCGATGATCGCCGTGACGCCCCCCGCCAGACCGTCCATCCCGTCCGTCAGGTTCACCGCGTTGGACGTCCCCGTGATCACCAGCACCGTCAGCAGCACGAACATCCACGGCGCCAGCACGATCAGGTTCGGCGACGGCGCCCACCCGTCCGTCGTCATCACCCACGTCTTGATGAACGGCAGCGTCAGCGATCGGCTCATCCGCACCACGTCCGGCAGCTCCACGCTGAACTTCCCCACCGCCCAGGTGTGGATGCCCAGCCCCAGCAGCACCGCCAACCCCACCTGGAACAGAAACTTCTCCCACGAGTAAAAACCCTCACGCGACCCCGGCTTCCGCCGCGCGCTCGTGAGCTTGAGATAATCGTCGAACCCCCCCACCCCCGCCAGCCACAGCACGCACAGCACCGCCATCCGCACGTAGTAATTCCCCAGATCCGCCAGCAGCAGCGTCGAGAACAGGATCGCCCCGACGATCATCACGCCCCCCATCGTCGGCGTGTTCGCCTTCTGCTTCATCAGCTGGTTCAGGTCCTTGTTGTAGAACTCCGGGCTGTCCCCGATCTTCAGCCGCACCAGGAACCGGATCGTCCGTCTCCCCGCCGCCAGCACGAACGCGAACGACAGCAGGATCGCCAGGATCGCCCTGAACTCCGGGTACGTGAACGGCCGAACAAACCCGTACACCCCCCAGCCCCGCAGCACGTTCTCAAGCAGATGAATCAGGTTGACAATCATGTTCCGTCGCCAGCCGAGGTCTAGGATGGATCCTCACGTCCCGTCGTCGCCCGCGCCCCGAGCGCCGGCAGCAACCTCTCGAGCGCCATCCCCCGCGACCCCTTGAGCAGCACCACGTCCCCCCCACGCACCAGCCCCGCCACCGTCGCCGGCTCGAGCCCCTCCCACCCCGGCCACGCCGACATCCGTTCCGGCGGCCACTCCCGCGCCAGCGCCTGCGCCGTGACCATCGACAGCTGACCAAGCCGCCCCCCCACAGGGATCTTCGCCGGCTGCGGACGCAGGAACCGCCCCACCGCCCGGTGCGCCTCGGGACCAAACTCACCCAGCTCGAGCATGTCCCCCATGATCGCCACCCGCCGCCCCCGCTCACCCACCTCGTGCGACGCCATCACCCCCAGAGCCGCACGCATCGACTCCGGGTTCGCGTAGTACGCGTCGATGATCACCACCACCCCGCCCCGACCTCTCCCGAACCGCTGCACCGCCCGCCGCATCGCCACCGCGCTGACGCCCCGCAGCGCCACCGCGATCTCCGCGTCGCTCATCCCCATCCA
>JADZET010000402.1 GCA_020850375.1 Phycisphaeraceae bacterium
CCGCCGAGGACATCGCCCTGCGGAACCTCAAGGCCGGCCTCCCCGCCTCCAAGGCCGCCGAGAAGAACAACCCCTACCTCGAGTGGATCGGCGCCGACATCCGCTCCGACCCCTGGGCCTACATGGCTCCGGCGTGGCCCGAAAAGGCCGCCCTCTTCGCCTACCGCGACGCCTGCATCAGCCACCGACGCAACGGCATCTACGGCGAGATGTTCTTCTCCGCCGCCCAGGCCGCCGCTTTCGCCGTGAAAGACCCCCTCGACGCCATCGAGATCGGCCTGACCGAGATCCCCAAGGCCTCACGCCTCGCCGCCGACGTCAAGTGGGCGCTCAAGGCCGGCCCCAAGATCAAGAGCTACAAAGCCGCCCGCGAAGCCGTCGACAAACGCTTCGCCGGCATGAATGCCGTCCACACCAACAACAACGCCTGCCTGACCATCTTCGGCCTGTTCATCGGCGGCAAGGACGTCACCAAGGTCATCGGCCACACCGTCGCCATGGGACTCGACAACGACTGCACCGCCGCCACCGCCGGCAGCATCGTCGGCGCCGTCGTCGGCAAGCGCGGCGTCCCCAGGCACTGGACCCGCCAGTTCAACAACAAGATGCACACCTTCTTGATCGGCCAGAAGACCTTCGCCATCGACGACGTCCTCGAACGCTTCGCCGCCCAGGCCCAGCGCGTCTGGCGAGGAAAGAATTAGACACCCCTGACGCAAAGGCGACGCATGGCCCCCGACCGACAACTCATCTCCCAGATGGCCGAGCAGCTCCTCGCCGCCGGCGTCCGTCCCGCCGGCGTCCTGCTCGTCCACAGCTCCCTCAAATCCCTAGGCCCGCTCCCCGGGGGTCCCGAGACCGTCGTCCGCGCCCTGCTCGAGGCCCTCGGACCCCAGGGCACCCTCGCCATGCCCGCCCTGAGCTATCAGTCCGTCGGACCCTTCCAGCGCGTCTTCGACGTCGTCCGCACCCCCTCGTGCATCGGCGCCATCCCCGAGTTCTTCCGCACCTATCCCTGGGACCCCGGCGCTCCCGGCGTCCGACGCAGTATCTGCCCCACCCACTCCGTCTGCGCCATGGGACCCCAGGCCGAATCCCTCCTCAGCCACCACCACCTCGACACCACCCCCTGCGGCGAGCACTCTCCCTTCCGCAAGCTCCGCGACCTTGCCGGCCAGGTCCTCATGCTCGGCTGCGGCCTGCGTCCCAACACCTCCATGCACGCCATCGAGGAACTCGTCGAGCCCGAGTACCTCTTCCTCCCCGAGCCCGTCACCTACACCGCCGTCCTCGAACAGGGCCAACAGCGCTCCGTGGTGTGTCGCCCGCATAACTTCCGGGGGTGGGTCCAGCGCTACGACCGCCTCGCCGACGTGCTCAGCCCCGATGAGTTGCACACCGGCCCCGTCCTCCGCGCCGTCGCCCACGTCATCGAATGTCCCCCCATGTGGGACAAGGCCCACCGCACCCTCCAGCACGACCCGCTCTTCTTCGTCGATCGCCAGCAGCCGCGGGGATGACCTCCTCGGGCCATCGCTCATCGATGCGGAACGCCCCCTCGCGGTGGCGACTTTTCTTCCTTCTGCCCAATCCCGAAGACAGTCACTTCATTCAGATGGACAGGCATAAAAAGCACATGAATCAGAATAAGTGGTCTGATGTGTTAAACTGGAGCATCTGGCGATCAGACCCGGGATAAAGAATTTAATCAAGCGGCTGTATTGCACGAATCGCACCAAAAAAAAGAGTTGTACGCGGGCCCCGGTGCGGTATGCTTAAAGATCGATAAAGGGGTCTCCCGTCGCTGACGGGGGTGGAATCAACCTCAGAGCCAACAACTGCAAGGGCCATGTACGCGCCCGGAGTTGTCAAGCCACGACAGCAATCTGCATAAGGGGCAAGGGAAATGAGGTACCTGATCGGAGCCTTTGTGTGTGCGGGGGTGATGGCCGTGGCCTTCCCGGCCCAGGCCAAGAGGGTGACCACCTCGGACCCGACCGGCTGCAGCGTCACGGCCCCGTGCGACCCGACCGACGCCGGACCGTTGTCGGTCATCCTCGACCTCAATGACAACAAGGACACCCAGATCAAGATCTCCTTCGTCAGCGAGATCGCAAACGTCTGGACCTACAAGGTCGAGGAGCTTGAAGGCCGCGACCTCAGCCACTGGCTGATCGACCTCGGCGACTGCCTCCGGTTCGTCGTCGGCACCTCCACCGGCGCCACCGTTGGCCCTGACGGCAGCACCGGCTACTCCGGCATCAAGTGGAACACGCCCGACAGCTTCAGCTCCGGCGAGTTCTCCTTCACCATGGACAAGGACTACGGTCCCGGCACCGTCCTGGTCCTGGCCAAGGCCGGCGACGGCTTCGTCACCGGTGAGATCTACGGCCCGGACTGCTGCGAGCTCCAGATCGTCCCCCTGCCCGCCGCCGCATGGAGCGGCCTGGCAGCCCTCGGCGCTCTGGCCGCCTTCTCCAAGGCCCGCAAGATCCGCAAAGCCTAACGCCTCGAACATCCAGCGCCACGTTGACGCCGCGGAGGTGTGTCCCAAGTGAGGGGACATCTCCGCGACGTTCTTTCCAGGCCCCAAAGCGCCCCGCTCTACCCATGCCCGACCGCCGCCCGGCGTGGGCTCGCACATCCGGCGAATGACCGACAAAGTCAGGAGTGAATCGTCGGATGTAAATCTGGGCAGACATCCTCAATGCATTTGTGAATAGACGATGAACAAACAGCCCAAAATAGCCAAAAAACCCCGCCCAACGCCATTGCAGCTCGTGGGAAATTGGATACATTCTTAACTGGCTCGTTGGTCCAAAAACAGGGGGACCTATTGAGTCAAGTGTTCGAGAGGGACCGTCGCGGCCGGCGCGGTCCGGGACGTTGTAGATAACCACGTGGTTATCTGCTCCGACCAGGCCACGCCCCTCCGACCCGATCCTCAGACATGCACCGACGACAGACAGGGGTGGAGTTACACCTGCTCACGCTCACACACAGGAGATTAGAGAGTATGCGTGCACTGAAAACATTACTTCTGGCCGTGGGGTTGATGCTCGTGGCCCTGCCCGCCCAGGCCGGCAGCTACTACTGGCCGACCTACCACAACGGCTGTGGCTATGACCCCTGCCCCGGCACACCCGCCGGCCCCACCACCGCCACCTTCGACTTCTACAAGACCACCATCACCGTCACCTTCGTCAGCGAGGTCAACAACACCTGGACCTACCAGGTCCAGGAGACCAAAAAGGCCGGCTACGAGCTGTGGGCCAAGGACCTCAGGAAGTGGGAGATCATCCTCGAGGACTGCGCCAAGTTCATCCTTGGCGCCAGCCCCACCGCCACGATCTACGACGAGACCATCAAGTGGTACGTCAGCTCCGACTTCACCACCGGCCTGTTCTCCTTCACCCTCAGCAAGGACTTCGGACCCGGCACCGTCGACCTCAAGGTCAAGGTCGGCGACACCTACAAGTCCGCCTCCATCTACGGCCCCGACTGCTGCGAGGTCCAGCTCGTCCCCACCCCCGCCGCCGCATGGGGTGGCCTGACGGCCCTGGCCGGTCTGGCCCTGGCCCACGCCCGTCGCAAACGCGCGTAAGGCCGCGATAACCCCCTGATTCGAAACACACGCCGCTGAGACTCCCGGCCCACAAGCCCGGTCAATCTCAGCGGCGTTCTTTTTTCCCCCGCCCGGCCGGTGCTCCCGGCTCCCCCCTGACGTAAACTGATGCCCCGCGGGACCGCTCCTCCCATGCCCGCCCATGCAATCAGGCGCCCCCGTGGGCGTTGAACAAGCGGCTGACCGGTGGGCGTCTTCCCGCCTCGAATCCGCACACGCGGAATTTCCCGCTCGCCAGGAGACAAAACGTGAACCCCGCCGGGTTCTAACCAGTAGACACCCGCGTGTCCGATGACGTCACGGCCCCAGCCGCTCCCCGCATCACCCGCCCCGACCGCGATTCCCAGGGACCATCGAATTGAAAATCCGAAAGAAGACGTTGACGGTGGGGGGGCTCGCCGTCCTGGCCCTCGTGGGCGTTCTATTCTGGTTCGGCCGCGGCGCCTCCAAGCAGCAGAACCCCACCGAGGTCCTGCTCGAAAAAATCGCCCCCGGCTCCCTCACCGAGACCGTCAGCGCCCCCGGAACCATCGAGCCTAAAACCAAGGTCTCCATCAGCGCCCGCGTCTCGGCCCGCATCGTCGAGCTCCCCTTCAAGCAGGGCCAGCACGTCACCGGCGAACACGACGGCAAGACCGGCTCCCTCCTCGTCCGACTCGACGCCACCGACCTTCAAGCCGCCCTCCGCTCCTCCGAGGCCCGCTACGCCGCACAGGCCGCCCAGATCGAGGTCGAACGCTCCCGCATCGCCAGCCAGGAGTCCCAACTCCAATCCACCGACGCCTCTCTCACCCAGGCCCGACGCGACCTCGACCGCCAGACCCAGCTCATCGCCACCGGCGACGTCTCCCAGTCCGCCGTCGACGACGCCCGGACCGCCTTCGACCGCCTCACCGCCGAGAAAGCCGCCGCCCAGATGTCCCTCGACGCCTCCCGCAAGAACCTCATCGTCCTCGAGCACACCCTCGACGCCTCCGAGGCCGACGTCGCCCGCGCACGCGACAACCTCGGTTACGCCCAGATGTTCTCCCCCATCGACGGCGTCGTCACCAAAGTCAACGCCGAGGTCGGCGAACTCGTCATGACCGGCACCATGAACAACGCCGGCACCGTCATCCTCCAGGTCGCCGACCTCTCGACCATGCTCGTCGCCGCCGAGGTCAACGAGAACGACATCCCCAACGTCAAGGTCGGCCAGCGCGCCAAGGCCCACCTCCTCGCCTACCCCGACCAGGAATTCTCCGGCGTCGTCCGCACCATCGGCCTCGTCCAGACCACCTACGGCAGCAACGAGTACTACAAGGTCGAGGTCGAGCTCGACCACGACGACCGCCCCATCTTCACCGACATGGGCGCCGACGTTGAGATCTTCACCCGCGAGCACCACGACGTCCTGACCGTCCCCAGCCAATCGGTGCTCGGCGCCTCCGTCGACTCCCTCCCCGCCGACATCCGCTCGAGCCCCCTCGTCGAAGCCAAGAAAACCATCACCCCCGTCGTCTACCGCCACCTCGACGGCAAGGCCCTCGCCACCCCCGTCAAGATCGGTCCCAGCGACGCGACGCGCACCATCATCCTCGACGGCCTCACCGCCGGCGACGAAGTCGTCACCGGCCCCTACAAAGTCCTCGAAAACCTCAAGCACGACCAGCCCATCCGCAAGCAGGACGGCCCCGCCCCCGGAACCACGGCCACCCAACAGTCCGACGACGATCAGCAGGCCGACCATCATCCCCCGCCGCCCCCGCCGATGTAGGCCCGCCATGGTCATCCACATCCACAACGTCACCAAGCTCTACCGCGTCGGCGGCGAGGAAGTCCGCGCCCTCGACGGCGTCGACCTCGACATCGCCGCCAACGAGTTCGTCGCCATCATGGGCCCCTCCGGCTCCGGCAAGAGCACCCTGATGAACATCCTCGGCTGCCTCGACCGCCCCACCAGCGGCGCCTACGAGCTCGACGGCCGCGACGTCTCGGGCCTCGACGAGGGCCGCCTCGCCGTCGTCCGCAACCAGCGCATCGGCTTCGTCTTCCAGTCCTTCGAACTCCTCCCGCGCCTCAGCGCCTTAAAGAACGTCGCCCTCCCCCTGATGTACGCCCCCGACGGCTGGCTCCACCGCCACCGCCGCGCCACCGAAGCCCTCCAGCGCGTCAACCTCACCCACCGCGCCGGCCACCGACCCAATCAGCTCTCCGGCGGCGAACGCCAGCGCGTCGCCATCGCCCGCGCCCTCATCAACCACCCCGCCATCCTCCTCGCCGACGAGCCTACCGGAAACCTCGACTCCCGCACCAGCGACGAGATCCTCTCCTTCTTCCAGCTCCTCCACGCCGCCGGCCAGACCATCGTCATGGTCACCCACGAGGCCGACGTCGCCGCCCACGCCCGCCGCATCGTCCGCATGCGCGACGGCAGGATCCACTCCGACCTCCCCGTCGAACAGGACCCCGTCGGCCCCATCGCCGCCGCCCTCCGCCGGCGCCAGGCCGCCGCCCGAGAGGGGGCCGCATGATCCTCCTCCGCCCGCTGCTCAGCCTCCTCCGCATCGCCGGCGTCAGCCTTGTCCTCTCCCTCAGCCAGATCTGGGCCAACAAGACCCGCTCCGCCCTGACCGTCATCGGCATCGTCATCGGCGTCGCCTCCGTCACCGCCGTCATCGCCGCACTCTCCGGACTCAAGTCCAACGTCCTCTCCGAATTCGAGGCCATCGGCACCAATCGCCTGTTCGTCTACGCCTGGGACCCCCAGGCCCAGCGCCGCCACCGCTGGGACCCCAACCTCGTCATCAAGCCCGAGCAGACCGAGGGCCTCCTCGCCCACTGCCCCTCCGTCGCCGTCTTCGGCATGATCGGCGGCTTCTCCGACTCCGTCAGCCACGACGCCTACCGCATCGACTCCGTCCGCATCATGGCCATCCAGCCCGCCTGGCACCAGATCGCCAACCGCAAGATCCTGCTCGGCCGACCCTTCTCACTCGTCGACGAACGCAGCGCCCGCCACGTCTGCCTGATCACCGAGGGCGTCCGTGACGAGCTACGCCTCGACCGCGACCCCGTCGGCCAGTCCATCATCCTCGGCGGCAACCAGCGCTACGTCGTCGTCGGCCTCGTCGAGTCCCGCCTCGAGTCCTCCATGATCAGCGACGGCGGACGCATGCAGGAGGTCTTCGTCCCCCTCTCGATCCTCACCCAGACCGGCCGTTACCCCTGGCAGGTCGAGGCCGCCGCCCGATCCCCCGACCTCATCCCCGACGCCATGGCCGAGCTCCGATTCTTCTTCCGCCACACCCGCGGCCTCCGCCCCGGCGACGAGGACAACTTCAAGGTCGAGTCCATCGAGTTCTACCTCCAGCAGTTCAACACCATCGCCGCCACCGTCACCGCCATCGCCGGCGGCGTCGTCGGCATCTCCCTGCTCGTCGGCGGCGTCGGCATCATGAACATCATGCTCGTCTCCGTCTCCGAACGC
>JADZET010000403.1 GCA_020850375.1 Phycisphaeraceae bacterium
AACCTCGACCTTCCCGTCCGCCGCTCCGACGACCACGGCCGGATGCTCGAACGCCTGCGTGAGAAGCTCATCGAACAGCTCCGCGCTGGAACACCGATCGTCCTGCTCGTCGACGAGGCCCAGACCCGCCGCGACGACGCCCTGGACGAGCTCCGACTGCTTTCGAACATGGACACCGCCACGGACAAGCTCGTGCAGATCGTCCTCGTCGGCCAGCCCGAGCTGCGTGAGCGCATCCGCACCGCCCGGCAGGCCGCCCTGCGGCAGCGGATAGTCCTGGCCTAGGAGGTGGCGCGCCTGAGCCTGGCCGACACCGACGCCTACATCAGCCACCGCCTGCGCGCCGCCAGCGCCGACCCGCAGCACCCACGCGTCCGCTTCGACGCCGAGGCCGTGCGCAAGATCTATGACCTCTCCGGCGGCGTGCCGCGCCTGATCAACGTCATCTGCGACAACTGTCTGCTGCTGGGCTTCGTCCGGGAGGCACGGCAGATCGATCTTGGGATCGTCCGACGCGTGGCCGCGGACATGATCCCCAACCTCGACCGCCCCTCGGCTGACACCGGCGCCGGACCGGCCCCCATGCGACTGGCAGGGAATTTCTAATGGGCTACATCTTCGAAGCCATGAACAGGTGGTCGAACCGCCGACCCGAGCCTCTGTCGGAGCAGGACTCCCCGGCGCCGCAAGAGGCCGGCCGCGCCCAGGCCCCCGAAACACCCGCCGTCGAAGAGCGTCCCTCCGAGCCCGCTCCGGCGGCCGTCACCTCGACCGTGTCCGACCTCGCCGTGGATGACGCCCCCAAAGCGCCCGCCCGCAAGGCCAAGTCGATCCGTTTCCCCCGTCTGGGCGCCCCGGCCCAGCCCAAGCCCGTCAGCGAGCCCGTGGTCATCACCGCCGAGGCGCCCGCGCCCCGTGACCAGCAGGCCGAGCCCTCCTCCAACTTCACCCTGCGTGTCGCCGAGGCCGAGCCGGCCCCTGACGTCGAGACCCAAACGTCGGATCAGCCCGAGGGTCTTCTCGACCGCATCATCGACAGCAGCAGTCGCGTCGGCCGCACCCACGTGACCGACGAAATCTGCTCACGCTCGGACTCGAACATCATCGACGACCGCCTCGTCGCCCTGGTCAAACCCGCCAGCCTCATTGCCGAGGAATACCGCGGCGTGCGAACGAGCCTGCTCGCCCGCTGGGAGCAGAAGCGCAAGCTCGTGCACGTGATCACCAGCGCTACGCCCCAGGAGGGCAAGACCATCACCAGCCTGAACCTGGGCCTGAGCCTGGCCGAGCTGCGCAACCGCCGGACCATCGTCATCGAGGCCGACCTGCGCCTACCGCAGTTCAGCCGGCTGCTCTGGATGCCCCAGAGCCCGGGCCTGGTCGGCTACCTCGAGGAGCACGCCAACCTGGCCGACGTTGTCCACGCCGTGGGCAAGAACAACCTCCACGTCATCCCCGCCGGCGCCCCCGCCAATGACCGGGCCGTGCAACTGCTCTCGAGCCCCCGCATGGCCGAGCTGGTCAAGCAACTCCGCACCCAGTACGACCACGTGATCATCGACACCCCGCCGATCATCGACCTGGCCGACGCGGGCATCCTCGGCGCCCTGGCCGACGAGGTCCTGCTGATCGTCCGCATGAACCGCACGCCGCGCCCGCTGGTCGAGCAGGCGGTCAAGACCCTCTCGAGCTACAACGCGCCGCTGGCGGCGATCATCGCCACCGACCAGCGCGCCCAACCCGGCAGCTACTACAAGTACGGCCGCTACGGCCGCTACGGGGGATACGGAGGCTACGGCACGCGTCACTACTACGCCCATCGAAAAGCCGGCTGACCCCCGGACAAAGGATCACCCGCATGACCTCCAGGCCGCGCCAGTACGGGGCGGAGGGCACACCCGCCGCCTGGACCGCCAGCGACACGGGGCGGGGGGAGAAAGATTTTTGGATAACCCGCCCATGCACCAAGGTCCCGAACAACCCGATCGACGCCTGCTGCTGGTCAGCCGCGGGCTGCCCGACGCCCAGGGCGACTCCCGGGCCGCGCGGGCCTGGCAGCTCCTGAGCCTGGCCGCGGCCGACTACCAGGTCGACCTGGTCTGCCTCGACGGTCACCGGCCGCACATGACGGCCTGGACCGCCGCGGCCGAGCAGTGCCGACGCACCGCCCTGTGCGCCACCCCCGGCTATTGGCGGCATCTGCCGCTACGCGCCTGGGCCCAGGCCCTGGGCTGGCTCGACCAGCAACCGACCTGGCTGCCCGCCTGGCTCAATGACCTCTCGCCCTACCAGGTCGTGCTCTGCACCGAGCCGGACTGCGTCGAACTGGTCAGCCTCCTGCGTCAGGTCCACGGCCCCTCGGCCGCCCTGCCGCGCCTGATCTGCGACCTGCACCTGCCCCGCAGCGTCAACCACCGCCAGCATCTCCGCCGCTGCCTGGCGCCCTTGCGCCGCTACCACCGCTGGCAGGCCCGGTACCATGCTGAGCTGGAGATGAGCAGCCTCGTCCGTTGCACGCTGATCCTGGCCTCGGACTCACGCGACGTCCAGAGCCTCGGCCAGCAGGGCCTGACGGCCTATCACCTGGCAACCTCAACCGAACCCGCTCATTTCCGCACGGTCTCCGCGACCGGCCGCGCGTCGAGCCGGCTGATCCCCATCGACGACGAGCCCGTGGCCAGGGCGGCCTGACACCCGCGGACCATGCCATGCCCTCCGCGCCGGACACCGACGCGGCTTTTTGTTGCTGGCGGTGCGAATCCCTCTGCTCGCCGCCGCTCAGTCCCGTTTGTCCTTGACCTTGTCGAGCTTGCGGCCCACGGCGACCTTCACCCGGTCGGCCGCGGTGGAGATCGCCAAGTAGAGATCCTCGTGCTCCTGCTTGACCAGCACGGGCTCGAGGTGCAGCAGCTTGACCTCGATGTCGCAGCCCTTGTCCAC
>JADZET010000404.1 GCA_020850375.1 Phycisphaeraceae bacterium
CTTCGTGGTTGGTCTTAACAATGGACTTGCGGTAAAACCTCCCCATGCGCCCGAGGTTCTTCTATCGTCACGCCTTCATCGCTCTGCTCCTAGCCAGCCTGGCCCTCTTCCTCCTCTGGCCCATCCTCCTGACCGTCCGCGGAGCCTTCCTCTCCCCCAAGGGCGACCTGACCCTCTACTACTTCACCTCCATCTTCCGTGACCCCCGACTCGTCCAGGGCATGCTCAACAGCACCCTGATCGCCACACTCACCACCGCCGCCGCGCTATTGATCTCGCTTCCCCTCTCCCTCCTCGCCGCTCGCCGCGACTTCCCCGCCAAGTCCCTCATGGCCGGCCTGATCCTCGTCCCGCTCATCCTCCCGCCCTTCGTCGGCGCCATCGGCGTCCGTGCCATCCTCGGCCGATTCGGCGCGCTGGGCGCCCTTTTGGCCGATCTGGGCCTGATCACCGTCGACGGCCCCGGCCTCCATCTCCTCGGCGCCGGCTTCTGGGGCGTCGTCATCATGGAGGCCCTGCACCTCTTCCCCATCGTCTACCTCAACCTCACCGCCGCCATCGCCAACATCGACCCCGCGTTGGAAGAGGCCGCCGTCAACCTCGGCGCCGGCCGCTTCCGACAATTCCGCCGCATCACCTTGCCTCTCATGCTCCCGGGCGTCTTCGCCGGCGCCACCATCGTCTGGATCGCCTCCTTCACCGAGCTAGGCACCCCGCTCGTCTTCGGCTACCGCCAAGTCATGCCCGTCCAGATCTTCGAAGCCCTCCAGGACGTCCAGGTCAACCCCCGCCCCTACGCCCAGGTCCTGGTCATGCTCCTCGCCGCCGTTCTTCTCTACGCCCTGGGCCGCTGGTCCGTCGGCCGCCACGCCTACGCCATGTCCTCCAAGGCCGGCCCCGCCGGCTCGACCCTCCCCCTCCCCGGGGCCAAGGGTTGGCTCGCCACCGCGCTCTTCACCGCCGTCTTCCTCCTGGCCGCTTTACCCCACCTCGGCGTCGTCCTCGTCTCTTTCAGCCGCGACGGCGCCTGGTACCGCTCGATCCTCCCGACCGCCTGGACCCTCGACCACTACGCCGCCGCCCTGTCCGAGCCCCTGGTCATCACCGCCGTCCGCAACAGCCTCATCCTCTCCCTCCTGGCCATGATGGCCTGCGTCGTCGTCGGCTTCGCCGTCGCCTACGTCACCGTCCGCTTAAAGCCCCTCGGCTCAACCCTCCTCGACAGCCTCGCCATGCTCCCCCTGGCCGTCCCCGGCCTGGTCATGGCCTTCGGCTACGTCGCCATGACGTTGACCTGGCCCTTCGGCCCCGACGGCCCGCTGGGCAACGCGCTCTCCGTCCTGGGCACCAGTCCCAATCCGCTGCCCCTCCTGGTCATCGCCTACGCCGTCCGCCGCCTCCCCTACGTCGTCCGCGCCGCCGCCGCCGGCCTCCAACAAACCTCCGGCACGCTCGAGGAAGCCGCCCTCAACCTCGGCGCCTCGACCTGGACGACGCTCCGCCGCATCGTCGTCCCGCTCCTCGCCGCCAACCTCATCGCCGGCGCCATCCTCGCCTTCTCCTTCTCCATGCTCGAGGTCAGCGACTCGCTCATCCTCGCCCAGCGCCAGCAGCACTACCCCATCACCAAAGCGATATTTGAGTTCTACACCCGCCTGGGCGACGGCCCCGCCATCGCCAGCGCCATGGGCGTCTGGGGCATGGCCATCCTCACCCTGACCATGCTCGCGGCGTCCACCCTCCTCGGTAAGCGCATGGGCGCGGTGTTCCGCGTATAAGGAAGTGGTGGAATGGCGGAGTGGTGGGGCGGCGCGATTGGGCGAACACCTGGTTTGCCGATGTGGTTGAGAATCCACGTTTAGCGGGCGATCGAAGATCGCCGCGTGATTAACCCGCCACCCTCGAAAACACCTGCCGCGCCGTCTCCCTCACCACCCCCGGCAACCCCTCATCCCCCGCCATCTCCCGCACCCGTCGCAGCAGAGCGGGATTCTCGCCCTTGGCCAACCAATTCCCCGCCACGATCAGCGCATTGCGCCGCAGCATGTCGAACTTCACCCGCTTGAGCGCCGACCCCCGGAAGTGATGCCGGTAGTCCTCGATCGTCCACCCCAGCACCTCCAGCACATCCAAACCCTCAGCCAGCTTCGCCCGCGGCGTATACCGCGGATGCGGTAGGGGGGTGCCGGGGCTTCCGGGGCTTCCGGGGGTATCCGGCAGCCGCAGCGGATTATTGAACGGACAAACCTCCTGACAGACATCGCACCCCGCCAGCCAATCGCCCATCGCCGCGTGCAATTCCGGGGGGATCACCGACCGATGCTCGATCGTCAGATACGAAACGCACCGCGAGGCGTCGATTTGGTAGGGGGATAAGCACTGCGTCGGGCAGGCGTCGATGCAGCGGGTGCAGGAGCCGCAGTGGGAGGGGGGGTCTGGGGTCTGGGGTCTAGGGTGTGGGGGCTGGTTGTCTATGGACGGGGGTGGAGTCAGCGATTTGTCGGTAGTCGTTGGATCACCCACCCCCAGACCCCAAACCCCAGACCCCGTACCCTCCACGCGCAGCGTGGTCACAATCTCCCCCAGCAGCAGCCACGACCCCAGCCGCTCATTGAGCAGCAGCGTGTTCTTCCCAACCCACCCCAATCCCGCCCGCGCCGCCAGCGGCCGCTCCATCACCGGCGCCGAGTCCACCGCCACCCGGAACGTCTCCCCCGGCCACCGTTCCCGCAGCGCGTCCGCGAGGGTGAACAGGCGCTTCTTCATGACGTCGTGATAGTCGTCGCCGTGGGCGTACCGTGCGATCCGTCCGCGGGGTGATGGGGTCTGGGGTTTAGGGTCTGGGGTCTGGGGCGCCGGGTCGGAAGGGTCGTTGTGTGAGTCCTGGTTTCCAGACCCTAGACCCCAGACCCCAGACCCCAGACCCCCCCCCACATACCGATCCGCCACACAAATCACCGCCCGCGCTCCAGGCACCAACTTCCCCGGGTCCACCCGCACCTCCACATGCTTCGCCAGATACCTCATCTCCCCGTGCTTGCCCGCGCTTAGCCACCCCCGGAAATACGCCTCATGCCTCTCGACCTCTTCTGAGGGCAGCGGTACCTCTACCACTGCGACCAGCGCGAACCCCGCCTCCCGCGCCAGCCCCTCGACAAGTTCCCACGCCGTCTTGTTCGCCTCGCCCTGCGACATGCCCCCAAGTCTAGCCGATCCCTCATCCCCAGCGGACAGCCCACTCCTGCAATCCGCTCCCCGTGCGGCAGTTACCGATCCTCCGCGACATTGGCACCCCCCCAACCGCCTCACTACAATCTAGCCTTCCCACGCGACAACCCGCCCTCTGCCCGCAAGGTTGCCCCCTCCATGCCCTACGACCTCAAGCCCCTCGAAGTCGACGCCGACACAACGCCTTACGTCCGCGACTTCCGTCAGACCGCCGAGACCGGCTCGCGCTGGGTCCTGAACTTCGGCCCCCAGCACCCCGCCACCCACACCACCCTGCGCATCGTCCTCGAGCTCGACGGCGAACGCATCGCCCGCGCCGTCCCCCACATCGGCTACCTCCACTCCGGCTTCGAGAAGCTCGGCGAGCACCTCGACTACAACCAGTATGTCACCATCGTCAGCCGGATGAACTACATCTGCCCGATCAGCAACGACATCGCCTGGCACGGCGCCGTCGAAAAGCTCTTCGGCATCGACCTGACGCCCCGCTGCAAGGTCGTCCGCACCATCCTTGCCGAGCTCGGCCGGATCCAGGACCACCTCCTGTGCGTCGGCGCCGCCGCCCTGGATCTGGGCGCGTTCACCGCCTTCCTCTACGGCTTCAACCAGCGCGAACGCATCTACGACATCATGGACTACATCTCCGGGCAGCGCTTCCACCCGGACTACACCCGCGTCGGCGGGACCATGATGGACCTCCCGGACGAAGAAACCTTCAAGGGCCTGGTCAAGAAGTTCATCC
>JADZET010000405.1 GCA_020850375.1 Phycisphaeraceae bacterium
GAAGGGGTCGCCTGGGATGGCTCGAGAATCGAGGAACGCGTGGTCGTTCGCCTCTACGCCATCGGTGCGGGACGCGGCCCGCGGTGACTTTTCGACTCTCGGTGACGGTTATAGGCTCATGGACGCACCGGCCACGGCAATCACCCGGCCGACCCGGCGTTGATCTATGATGTAGCATTCCCCCAACCAAGGATTGAGCCATGAGTGACGCACCCGTTGCCCCCGGCGGTCCTGAGCACGCCTCCCCGGCCGGCCCTGATGACGCCTCCTCGCCCGCCCAACCCCCGCGCCGAGGCAGGCGGTGGCTTAAGCTGCTCGTCGCCCTGGTGCTGATCCTGCTGGGGCTGGTTTTGCTGCTGCCGACGCTCGTCAGCAGCGGGCCGGGCACGAACCTGGTGCTCTTGGTGGTCGACCGTGCGCTGCCCGGCTCGGTCAAGATCAACGACCTGTCCATCGGCTGGCTCGGCGGGGCGCACGTCTCGGGCGTGGACCTGCTCGACCCGGCCGGCCAAGCGGTGATCCACCTCGACACCCTCGACGCCCCGGGCCTGAGCCTGCTGGGCATGCTGCGCAACAGTGAAGATCTCGGCCAGATCGATCTCCAGGGCCTGCGCGGCCGGATCGTGCAGGACGCCACCGGCACGACGAACCTGGACAAGGCCCTGGGCCTGGGCCAATCGCCGTCGCAGGCCGCGCCGCCGTCCTCGCAGGAGCCGAGCGGCCTTCCCCGCGTCCGTCTGACGGTCAAGGACGCCGAGCTGAGCTTCGAGGCTCCGAATATGCCCCCAGCCCAGGTCAAGAACCTCGACCTGGACCTTAACGCCCATGACGCCGCCCAGATCAAGGCTGACCTCTCCGCTGACCTGACCTACGACCAGCAGACCGGCAAGGTCAGCGTGCAGGGCACGATCGACGACGCCCGCGACGCCCAGGGCCGGCTGACCCTTGCGGCCGCCAAGCCGCGCCTGACCGCTGAGCTGGCCGACGTGCCGGTGGGGGCCCTGGACCAGATCGCCTCGGCCGGCGGCAAACTCCTGGCTCTGCTCGGACCTGTGCTGCGCGGGCGTGTCGACGTCACGGGCACAATCAATGATTTACAGGCCGTAGTAGAGGCCCACAGCGAGAATCTCCAGGCTCAGGTTTCCGCCCGGATGACGCCCGAGGCGATCGACGTCGGCAAGGACTCGAATGTGTCCCTGAACGTGGCCCCGCAGGCTTGGGCCAAGCTCACCGTCGATCCCCACACGGGCCAACCCGTCGCGGAACTCCTTAAGCCCGTGAAGCTGACCCTGACCATCGACCAGGGACGGATCCCGCGCGATGCCCGTGGCGTCCTGGCCGAGCAGGCCAACCTGCGCGCCACGCTGGCGATGTCCGACGCTGTGCTTCGTTGGGCCGACGCCCGCCTGGGCGAAACGTCCATCAGCGGCATGAGCATGGCCGCCGAGGCGGACGGTGCGACCAAGGCTCTCTATGCCGTGCTCACCGCCAAGACGCAGCAGTCCGGTCAGGCCGGGCAGCTCGACGTCCGTGCGCGGATGGCTCCGGCCGGTGGGGGGGATGCCACCGCTGCGGCCGACCGCTGGTCCGTCAACGCCGACATCACCGCCAAGGGCCTGCCCGTCGTGCTGGCCGATCAGCTCGCGAAGCTGTCGAACCTGCTGCCGGACCTTCTGGGCGCCAGCGCGGACGTCACCTGCCAGGTCAGCGGCGACCTGCAGCGCATGGCGGACCAGTCGTTCCAGCCCGCCAAGATGCAGCTCCGCGCCAGCCTCGCCACGCTGCGCCTGCCCGAGCCCTGGACGCTCAGCGCCAACACCGACGGCAAGACGTTCACCCTCGATCCCGGCCCGGTCGGCTCGATTGTCCTTTCGCAGGAGTTGCTCGCTTCGCTGAGCAGCCGCTTCCCCGCCCTGGCGGCCTACGCGCCCCTGGTCGACACCCAGCAGCCGCCCCGCCTGAGCCTGAGCGTGCAGAAGCTCCAGGCCCCGATCCAGAAGTTCACCCCCGACGTCCTCGAGGCCAGCCTGACGCTCAGCCTCGACCGCCTGTCCCTGCACGGCGATCCGAAGCTCAACGGCCTGTCGCTCTCGGACGTCACGCTCACCGCCCGGACCGATCCCGCCAGCCAGAGCCTCGCCTCCGAGCTCACCGCCCAGCTTGGATATGCTGGCCAATCGGCCAAGGTCACCAGCCAGTCCACCGCCAATCTCGACAAGCTGCCGGCCATCAACGGCGCGCAGTCGAAGGTGCGCGTCGAGGGTCTGCCCGTCGCCCTGATCGATCAGCTCACCGGTTCAGCCGGCGCGACGCCCTCCCAGCCCGGCCGGTATGTCTCGCTCATCGGCCCGACCGTGGACCGGCTGGAATGGACGACCCAGTACCTAAGCCCTGACTCCGGGGCCGAGGTCCAGATGATGCTTCAGGCCCCGCGCCTGACCGCCCTGGCCGGCGTCCGGTGGCTGCCCGGCAGATCCATCGAGCTCATCGGCAGCGACAACCGTGTGGTCCTCAAGCTCACGCCCGAGAGCTTCGCGGCCTGGCTGGCGTCCGCAGGCGGGACGTCGGACGCCGCCTCCGCGTGGCAGCTCGTTGATCCCGTCGACGTCGCGCTGGCGATCCCCCAGGCCCGCATCGGCTTCAAGCCCTCAGCCGACCCGGCTCAGACCGGCGGAGTCGATCTCTCCACCGCCAAGGTTAACCTTCAGGCCACCGTGCCGACGCTCTCGCTCCGCCGGGCCGACGGCACGCCCCTGGCCTTGCAGGGCTTAGGGGTGGCCGTCACCACCGAAGACCCCCGGAAGCTGATTCACCTCAATCTCCAGGGTCAGGTCGTCGGCGTCGACGCCGCGGCCGGCACACGCACGTCCAATCCCCTGCGCAGCGACACCCAGCTCACCGGCCTGATCGACACCCGGGGCAACCTCGACCTCGCCCACGCCGTGATCGTCACCGACACGGCCGTCGAGCAGTTGCCCACGAGCCTGCTCGTCGGCACGCTGGGCCTTGATCCCGCCTACGTCCAGACACTCGGCCCGTGGGTCTCCCTGACCGCCAAGGGCCGGTACCCCGGCGACGTGGACGTGCTGCTGCGCAGCCCCAACGTCGACGCGCCGCTCGCGATGACCATCGACGCCGACCGCACGCTTCGCCTGC
>JADZET010000406.1 GCA_020850375.1 Phycisphaeraceae bacterium
CCATTGAGCACGTGATGAAGGGGCTTGACCCCGACGACCGGGCTCTGCTGACGCACGTGGCCGAGTACGGCGTGGCGAGCGCTGCCCGCGAGCGGGGGGTGTCCCGCCGGCAGATCAACAACGCCCTGGCCCGGCTGCGGAGCGGCTTCGAGGCGGCGGGGCTCGGCGCGGACTGACCTCGCGCAGCGTGATCCATCGCGGCATAAGTAACCCGAGGACGGGCACGCGACGCCGCCTCGGAGGCCGGGGGCCCAGGGGGTTCACCTCTGGACCTCCGCCCCCGGCGCCCGGAGAGGGGTAAGCCCACCCATCACAAGGAAGCACATGGATCTGGACATTGACCTCGACATCCTGCAGACCGAACCCGCTGCTGATTACCACGCCCAGGCGGACCGTTACCTCAGCAGCCACCAGCTGGCCGACTTCATCAAGTGCCCACTGCTGCATCACAAGAAGACCGTTGGACTGATTGAAGACGACGATTCGTCGAGCTACCTGATCGGCCGGGCCGCGCACGTCCGTGTGCTCGAAGGGCGGGAGACCTATGAGGCTGCCTTTGCCCTCGGTGGCCCGATCAATCCACAGACGCGCCGGCCCTATGGCTCCAACACCCAGGCCTTCCGGGCGTGGGCCGACGTGCAGGGCAAGCCTGTGCTCTCGCACGAGCAGGTGGACCTGGTTGAGCAGATGGCCGCCGGCGTGGCCATGAACGATCAGGCGGTGGACCTCTTGCTCTATGGCCAATCCGAGGGCGTGGTGCGAGCGGAGTATGGCGGAACGCCGTGCCAGATCCGAGTCGATTGGCTGCACCCGCATCGTGGCATCGTGGACCTAAAAACCTGCGGCGACCTGACGTGGTTTGAGGCCGACGCGCGGCGCTTCGGCTACCACCGGCAGATGGCGTTCTACCGCGCCGTGCTGGCCGAGGCGCTGGGCGGCCTGATGGTTCCGGTTCACCTCATCGCGGTGGAGAAGAAAGAACCCTTCCGCTGCGGGGTCTGGCGTGTCGGTGACGAGACGCTTGCCCTGGCCCAGCAGGAGAACGAGGCCGCCATCCGCAGGCTCCTGGCCTGCCGGGAGCGTGACGAGTGGCCCACGGGCTACGAGACGATTCGCCTGCTCGAGGTGGCGTAACGGCAGGCGGACATTCTGAGCATTTCCTGGCGCCCGTGCGGCTTGTGGCGAGTCCCTTATCTGCGACGGCCACCCCCTGGCGCTTCTGGCAGATCCAGGCAGGCCCCGGAAGTGTGTCACGAACTTCCGGGGGCGGGTTCGACTCCTGCGTCTGCCATTAACGCCACGGAACAGGACCAGAGTCGCTGACCACGGCGACGTGACTCAAGGACTCAGCACCCAAGAACTCGACGCATCAAGGAGCAACACCGCATGACCATGCTGCAGCAGATCCACCGCGGGCGAAGGCACAGCCCGCCGCGCTTGCTGATCTACGGGACAGAGGGCATCGGCAAGTCCACCACCGCGGCGGCGGCACCGAACCCGATCTTCATCCCCACCGAGGATGGCCTCGACCAGATCGATTGTGCCAGCTTCCCCCTGGCCAAGAAGCTCAGCGACGTGGAGGCGGCCCTTCGCTCGCTGATCCAGGAGGACCACGACTTCGAGACCGTCGTGATCGACTCGGCCGACTGGCTCGAACGTTTGGTCTGGGACGATCTCTGCGTTCAGTACGGCGTGGCGAGCATTGAGAAGGTCGACGGCGGCTACGCCAAGGGCTACACGCACGCCCTGACACACTGGCGAAGGCTGATCGGCGACCTGGACACGCTGCGCAACACGCGGGGGATGTGTGTGATCCTCCTGGCCCACGCCAAGGTCGAGAAGTTTGAGGACCCCGAGTTCAGCACCTACGACCGGTACTCGCCCCGGCTGCACAGGCACGTCACGTCGCTCTTGACTGAGTGGGCTGACGCGGTGCTGTTTGCCACGCGGAAGATCATCACCAAGGCCGACCCCGCTGGCGGTGGCTTTGGGCGCGAGCGCGTCATCGCGGCCGGCCTGGGCAAGGACGCTTCCGGGGGCGGGGGCGAACGGATTCTCCGGACCGTCGGCAGCCCCGCCTGCGTGGCCAAGAACCGCTACGGGTTACCGGCCGAGATTCCCTTGTCCTGGCCGGCCCTGATGCAGGCCCTGATTCAGGCCCAGGACCTGGTCGCTGCGCCGCCCCTGCGCCTTACTGATGCTACCTCCGACAACCCCACCTCCAACGACCCCCAGGAGAGCTGATCCATGGCCAACCTCAATGGATTCAATGCGGCCGAAGTCGAACCCACCGGCAGCTTCGATCCCTTGCCGGCGGGCAAGTACCTGGCGGCCATCACCGAGTCGGAGATGAAGCCGACCAAGAACGGCAGCGGCAACTACCTGCAGCTGACCTTCACCATCGTCGAGGGCGAGTTCAAGGGACGTGTCCTCTGGGCGCGGCTGAACCTGAACAACCCCAACGCCACGGCGGTCAAGATCGCCCGTTCGGAGCTGTCGGCCGTCTGCCACGCCGTGGGGGTTATGCAGCCGCGCGACAGCGTCGAGCTGCACAACCTGCCGCTGGTGATCACCGTCAAGCTCAAGAAACGTGACGACACCGGCGAACTGACCAACGAGATCAAGGGCTACGAGCCCAAGGCTGGCGCTTTCGGGGTGTCCGGGGGCGGGGGCGGGCAGGCCCAGCAGGCGCCGGTGACTAGCAACGTCCCGCCCTGGAAACGCTAACCGCTCACGCACCCCCTCACCCCCCCTCACCCCCCTTCCCAAGAAAGGCAACACATGAACATCCTCATTATCGGGCTGGTTCTCTGGCTGGTCTGCGCTGTGGTCAGCTACCTGCTGGTGCGGCGCGAGTTCCGCGGTCCCAACGGGAGCTGGAAGCAGGTCGACCGCGTGTACTGGGGCATTTGGGCACTGGTGGCTGGACCGATCGCGCTGGTGTCGCTGGTGATCGCCATGTTGGCCTTCAAGATCAGCAACACGGCATGGGCCAAGCGGGAGGCCCGGTGGTAACGATCAATCTGCCCTATCCCCCATCGACGAATCACTACTGGCGGCACTTCCGGGATCGCACAGTGATCAGCCAGGAGGGCCAGGCGTTCCGCCGACACGTCTGTGCCCTCCTGGCCCCCGGAAGCCCCGCCCCCGGAAGAGCAAGCGGTGGCCCCCGCAAGCCGCCTTCGGGCGGGCGCATCGCCCTGGCGATGGATGCTTTCCCGCCGGACTGGCGGCGGCGCGATCTGGACAACCTACAAAAGCCCGTGCTCGACGCCCTCGAGCACGCGGGTGTCTACGAGGACGACAGCCAGATCGACCTACTGGTCACGCGCCGCTGCGAGGTCGTGCCCGGCGGGCGCTTGGGGGTGCGGGTGATGGACTTCCCCCTGGCGCAATGCCCGGTCTGTGGCGCGGAGATGAATTGATGGAGTTGCGCCCGTACCAGGCCGAGGCGGTCGCCGCCGTGTACGACCACCTGCGCACGCGGGACGACCACCCCTGCGTGGTCATCCCCACGGCGGGGGGCAAGACGCCGGTGATGGCCACGATCTGCCGGGACGCCGTGCAGCAGTGGGGTGGGCGTGTCTTGATCCTCGCCCACGTCAAGGAACTGCTCGAACAGGCGGTGGACAAGCTCCACACCATGGCCCCGGACCTGTGGAACCGCATCGGGGTCTACTCGGCGGGCCTCAAGAGCCGGGACACGGAGCATCCGATCATCGTCGCTGGAATCCAGAGCGTCTATAAACGAGCTGCTGAGCTCGATCGCTTCGACCTGATCCTCATCGACGAGGCCCACATGCTGCCCCCGCCCCCGGATGGGGAGGGTATGTACCGCACGTTCCTAGCCGAAGCGAAGGTGGTCAATCCCCACGTGCGTTTGATTGGCCTAACCGCCACGCCGTACCGCATGTCCACGGGCATGATCTGCGGGCCGGCCCCGGAACACCTGCTCAACCATGTCTGCTTCGAGGTGGGCGTGCGTGAATTGATCGTGCAGGGCTATCTCTGCCCACTCAAGACCAAGGTCGGCAGCCGCAAGGCGGACTTCCAGGGCCTGCACACTTCCGGGGGCAGGGGCGGTGAGTTCATCGCCGGTGAGGTCGAAGCCCTGATGGACGATGACGCGCTGGTCCGCTCCGCCTGCCGGGAGATCGCCAATTGCACGCAGGACCGGCGATCGGTGCTCATCTTTGCCGCCGGTGTCCAGCACGCCCAGCACGTCCAGCGTGTCCTGGGCGAGATGGGCCGCGAGTGCGGGTTCGTCTGTGGGGACACGCCGAGTGTCTTTCGGGACCAGATCCTTAAACGTTTCCGGGAGGGGGACCTGAAGTACCTGGTCAACGTCAACGTGCTGACCACGGGCTTCGACGCGCCCAACGTTGACTGCGTGGCCCTCTTGCGGCCGACGAACTCGCCGGGCCTCTACTACCAGATGGTGGGGCGAGGCTTCCGCCTGCACCCGGGCAAGGAGAACTGCCTGGTGCTGGATTTCGGGGGCAATATCGTCCGGCACGGGCCCGTCGATGCCCTGGAGATCAGGGATCGGTCGTCAGGTGGCGCGTCGGGTGGCGAAGCGCCGGCGAAGGAGTGCCCGCAGTGCCAGGCGGTAGTCCACGCGGCCTACAGCCTCTGTCCCGAGTGCGGGTTTGCCTTCCCGCCGCCGCAGCGGAGCCAGCACGATCGGTCCGCGTCGACGGCGGGCATCTTGGCCGGCGAGGTCACCGACACCGAGTACGCCGTCAGCGACGTCTACTTCAGTGTCCACGTTAAACGCGGTGCCCCCGAAGACCACCCACGGACGATGCGGGTGGACTACCGCGTGGGGTTCAACGACTACCGCAGTGAGTGGGTCTGCTTTGAGCACCCCCACAACAGCTACGCCCGCGCCAAGGCTGCGGCGTGGTGGGAAGCCCGTTCCCACGACCCCGTCCCACCCTCGGCCCAAGAGGCGGTGACCCTCTGTGAGGCGGGTGGCGTGGCCCAGACGCTGGCCATCACCGTGCGCTCCGTGGCCGGCCAGAAGTACGACCGGATCGTCCGGCACCAGCTTGGGCCGATCCCGCCGGCGGCCAGCGGCGGGGGTGAGTGCGACGACCGCGAGTTGCCGCAGTATGCCGGGCCGCCCGACGAGGACATTCCCTTTTGACCACCGAGCCCAACAGCCTTCATCGCGCCGCGGCGGGTTACCTGGCCGCCGGCCTGTGCGCCCTGCCCGCGCTGCGGGCCCCCAAGCGCCCGGCGGTGGGCTCGTGGAAGCGCTACCGCCAGCGGCTGCCGACGGAGGCGGAGCTGTCGGCATGGTTCGCCAACACCGATCCGGGGCCCGACGCCGTGTGCATCCTCTGCGGGCAGGTCTCGGGCCATGCCGAGATGATCGACTTTGACGCCCAGGGGGAGCTGTTTGCCGCGTGGGCGGAGCGCATCCCCCCCGAGATCCTGGTCCGGCTGGTCATCGAGACCACCCAGCGCGGCGGCCGGCACGTCTTCTACCGCTGCCAGGGCCCGGTCTGCGGCAACATGAAGCTGGCCCAGCGGCGTTCCGGGGGCGAGGGGGACAAGGTCGTCACGCTCATCGAGACCCGTGGCGAGGGCGGGCTGTTCCTGTGCGCGCCGACGGCTGGGTATGAAGTGATCCAGGGGGACCTATCTCAGCCCCCCGTGCTGAGCGAAGCCGAGAGAGATGTGCTCTTGCAGGCGGCCTGGGAGCTCAACGCGTACCTGCCCCCGGTGGTGGATGGCGGATCGGTAAGGCGTGCTGATCGGCTGCCAACGGCTGGTGGTGGGACACACCCCTCTGACAGGCCCGGTGACGACTTCAATCGCCGGGGTGACCCGCGCAGCGTGCTCGAGCAGCACGGTTGGGTGTGCGTCCGTGACGGGGCCAATGCCTACTGGCGTCGCCCGGGCAAAGCCTCGGGCTGGTCCGCCACGCTTAAGGACCGGGTGTTCTATGTCTTTAGCGCCAACGCCGCGCCCTTCGAGCCCAACCGGGCCTATTCGCCGTTCTCGGTCTATGCGCTCCTGAACCACGGCGGGGACTTTGAGCAGGCCGCCCGATCCCTGCGCCAGTTGGGGTATGGGAGCGACTCGTTACCCACCCCCAACCATGGGGTGGACATCTCCGCCCTGGTGGGATTGCCGGTTACCCCTGGCGATGCGGCGAACAAGCTGCCCGCCCGTGCACCCGAGTCTTCACTTCCGGGGGATCCGGGCCCCATGCCCGCCGAGATGCTGCGGGTGCCGGGCTTCGTGAGTGAGGTCATGGACCACACGCTGGCGACGGCGCCGTACCCGAACCTGGCCATGTCCTTTGCTGGGGCATTGTCGCTCCTGGCGTTTCTCGCCGGGCGCAAGGTCCGGGACGGGGGTGACAACCGCACGAATCTCTACCTCCTGGGCCTGGCCCACTCGGCGGCGGGCAAGGATTGGCCTCGCAAGATCAACACCCAGATCGTCCACCAGGTCGGCCTAGCCAGCGGCCTCGGCGAGCGCTTCGCCAGCGGCGAGGGCATCCAGGACGCCCTGTTCCACACCCCGGCGGTGCTCTTCCAGACCGACGAGATCGACGGCCTGCTCCAGTCGATCAACAAGGCCAAGGACGCCCGGCACGAGGCGATCATGTCCACGCTGCTGACGATGTACTCCTCGGCCAACAGCGTCTTTTCAATGCGCCGCAAGGCCAGTGCCTCGCTCTCCGCCCCCGCCCCCGGAAGTGGCCACGGCCCCGGAAGCGGCCCGCGGGTGATTGACCAGCCGCACCTGGTCATCTTCGGCACAGCCATCCCGAACCACTACTACGAGGCCCTGAGCGAGCGGATGCTCACCAACGGGTTTTTCGCGCGGATGATCATCCTCGAGGCCGGCCCGCGTGGCCCGGGCCAGGAGCCGCACCTACGAGATCTGCCCCCACGCGTCCTGGCCACGGCCCAGTGGTGGGCCGCCTACCGGCCCGGCAAGGGCAACCTCGAGGACTTCCACCCCGTGCCGGCCGTGGTGGAGCACAGCGACGAGGCCCGCCGGGTGCTCGTGGACACCCGCCAGCAGGCCGAGGGCGAGTACAGCCAAGCCGAGGCCCGGGGCGACACGGTCGGCACCACGGTCTGGGGCCGCGTGAGTGAGCAGGTCCGCAAGCTCGCCCTGATCTATGCCGTCAGCGAGAACCACCTGTCCCCGCGCATTGGCCTGGCGGCTGTGCAGTGGGCTTCGGCGTTCGTGCTGCACCAGACCCAGCGGATGCTCGCGATGGCCGCCAGCCACGTGGCGGAGAACCCCTTCCACGCCGAGTGCCTCAAGGCCGTTGAGAAGCTCCGCCATGCCCCGGGCCAAGAACTGCCGCACAGCGTGCTGCTTAAGCGCATGAAGATGGACGCCAAGACCTTCGGCACGCTCGTCGAGACGCTCGTCCAGCAGGGCGACATGAAGGTGGTGACAACGCCGCGGGCGGGCTGGCCCGTGCGCTGTTATCGCCTGGCAGGCGCAGGGAATCTTGACGGTGAAGCACCGGTCGGGGGTGAAAGATGAATCCCTCAACCCGCACCAAGGTTCGCCATGATTCATCCAAGACTCACCCCCCAAGGGTGAAACTCCAGCAACGCGAAAACAGCATAAATATAGAGAAAAACAACAACTCTCTCTCTATGTTTCCCCCTTTCACCCCCACCCCCTCGCGCAAGGCCCGCCCGCGTGTTTTGGCGCGTGTATGCGCGAGGGGGGGTGAAAAGGTGAATCTTCAGAATCGGCTGACTGGCATAGCCCCCGGGCCCAGCCGGAACAACCCAGCCCGAGCGTGCGCCTTTGGCCACGGTTGGCCCCACGTCCCGCCCCCGCACGCCGGTGGGCCAGCCCGACCACCCGGCGCTCCGGCCCGACAGGGCCAAACGTCGCGGGTCTGCCAGTCTGGCAGAGCCAACTTCCGGGGGCGGGTCCTCCCCGCCAGTTCCTGCCCGAGATGGCCGCGGGAACGGTCACGGGCGTAGGCAGAGTTTGTTTTGGGCGGTCAGATCTTTCACGACTTACCCCCGCACGGAGGTGCAACCATGACGACCCAGGCGTTTGACGTTCAGTTGTGGCCGATAGAGACCATCACGCCATACCCGGGCAACCCCCGGCAGAACGAGGATGCGGTGGAGGCCGTGGCGGCGTCGCTGCGTGAGTTCGGGTTCCGCCAGCCGATCGTGGTCGACGAACAGGGCGTGATCATCGTCGGCCACACGCGGTTCAAGGCGGCCAAGAAGCTGGGGCTCGAGAAGGTGCCCGTCCACGTCGCCACCGACCTGACGCCGGCCCAGGTCAAAGCCTACCGCATCGCGGACAACCAGACGGCGAGTCTGGCCGAGTGGGATTACGAACTGCTGCCGATCGAACTGGCGGGGCTGCAGGAGGTCAACTTCGACTTAGGCCTTCTGGGGTTCGATGCCGAGGAGCTCAACCGCATCATGTCGGGCGACGTGCAGGAGGGGCTGACGGACCCGGATGAGGTGCCGGCCCCGCCCGACGCGGCGACGACGCAGTCAGGGGACCTGTGGATCCTCGGCGAGCACAGGCTGCTCTGCGGCGACAGCAGTCTTCCTGGGAACGTGGATCGCTTGCTCAATGGTCAGCCGGTTCACCTGGTGAACACCGACCCGCCCTACAACGTCAAAGTTGAGCCGCGCTCGAACAACGCCATCGCGGCGGGGCTGTCGAGCTTCGAGGTCACGCATCACCAGAAACTTGACGTCGAACGGCATCCCGGCAAGGCCAAGCCCACGCAGAAGAAGCTACGGGCGAAGGACCGGCCGCTGGCCAACGACTTCGTCAGCGATGAGCAGTTCGACAAGCTCCTGGACGCCTGGTTCGGCAACCTCGCTCGTGTGCTTGCCCCCGGAAGAGGCTTCTACATCTGGGGTGGCTACGCCAACTGCGCCAACTATCCGCCCGTGCTCAAGAAGCATGAGCTCTACTTCAGCCAGGCGGTGATCTGGGTGAAGGAACATCCCGTCCTGACCCGCAAGGACTTCATGGGCAACCACGAGTGGTGCTTCTACGGCTGGCGCGAGGG
>JADZET010000407.1 GCA_020850375.1 Phycisphaeraceae bacterium
CTCACGCGATGTTCGATGGATGTGATGCTTCCGGAGGCGGGAACACTTCCGGGGGCAGGGGCGAAGATGCTTCCGGGGGCGGGGGTGGAGCTACGTTTTGGTGTCATAACGTAACTCTGTTACCTCCGGCCCCGCCGGCGAATCAAGGTTCTATGGCGATTGGCTTGGATTCCGGCAGGACGTCCATGATGATCAGCATGCGATCCGGCTGGCCGCAGGCGGGGCAGATGGGGGTCTCAAGCTTCGAGGGGTCGTTGAGGTGCTGCAGCTTCGGGTCGAGGTAGTGCATCACCATGTCAACCGGGCCGGGGTCGTTAAGCCTGCGGGCGCAGCAGGGGCACACCTTGCCGCCCATGCGGCGCTCCAGGGTGTTCAGGCGGGCGGTCAGTTGGGGCATGGGTCAGTCTCCAATCTCAGCGTGAAGTCCGGTTGGCCAAGTCGACCGTCTGCTCGAGGCTGGCGAGGCGTGTGGCGAAGTCGTCGAGCTCGATGCCCTCGCGGCCGAAGCGCAGGATCGTCGTGGCGGCGGTGACGCGGGCGTGGTGCGGGGCGGTGGTGTCGGCCATGATCGTGGCCAGGGTGTTGACGGCCAGGGGGGCGATCCGCTGGGTCATGGCGATGGCTTGACTGAAGGCGTCCCGGCGGGCCCTGCGGTAGGCCGCGCCGAAGACGGGCTCACTCAGCCAGCGGTAGAGCGACCGCTCGCCGACGCCGGCCGCAGCCGCGGCGCGGGCCACGGTGGGCTGGTTGAGCAGCTCGAGGATGGCCTGCTCCTGCTTGGGTGACAGGCCATCGAGCAGGGCCACGGCGGAATCGTCGATGGATGGGTTCTCGTCGAGCATGACTTAACTCCCCGGATGGTCCACGGCATCGCCCGGCGGAGACGATGCCTCATAATCGACTGTGAATGCTTCATTTAGAGCCTTGATGTCCTGGCGAGCCTTTGGCTGAATGGGTCTTGCACCGTCACCCCTTTTCCAAGGAGCAGACTCATGGCAAGCAAGAAGCCCCGCACGACAAGCCCCGTTCAGCCACGTAGTCGAACGGCGAAGCCCAAGGCGGTTGTTCCCGGTCCCGCCGCCGCAGCGCCCACGCCCGCCGACGTTGGCCCACGTCCCGCCCCTGACGCGCCGTCCGCCACGGAGGCGTCCACGGCCAAGGCCCCCGACACGGACGAACGTCGGGGCAAGGGCACGCCACGGCCCAGCGGCCTGACCGCCGCCATGCAGGTCCTGGCCGGGGCTGGCGAACCCCTGAGCGCCCGCCAGATCGTCGAGCGCATGTTTGCCCAGGGACTCTGGAAGACCGATGGCAAGACCCCCCATGCGACGATCTACGCCGCCATCCACCGGGAGATCGCCGAGAAGGGCACCACGGCCCGCTTCGCCAAGGTCGAACGCGGTAAGTTCACCCTTGCCGCCGGCCAGCAGCCGCCGTACTGAAGGCAGGTCCCATCGGTAGTCCCTGCCACCCCAGCCACTCCGGCTGGGGTTTTCTGCGGCGTGACGAAGAGCAGGTCTGTTGGCCGTTGATCGCATCGCTGTCCCCTCACGCCTGAATCATCGCCCCTGTCCGTTCCGCCTTCTTCCCCGTGAACTGCTCCCACCGCTGGACGATGACGTCGCAGTAGAGCGCGTCGAGCTCCATGAGATAGGCCCGCCGGCCCGTCTGCTCCGCGGCGATCAGCGTGGAACCTGAGCCGCCAAAGAGGTCCAGGACGTTCTCCCCCGGAAGGGACGAGTATTCCATCGCCCGCTTGGCCAGCTCGACGGGCTTCTCGGTGAGGTGGATCATGCTCTGAGGGTTGACCTTCTTGACGCTCCAGACGTCCGTGGCGTTGTTGGGCCCATGGAACTGGTGGGCTGCGCCCTCGCGCCAACCGTAGAAGCACCACTCGTGGTTGCCCATGAAGTCCTTGCGGGTGAGCACCGGGTGCTCCTTGACCCAGATCACCGCCTGGCTGAAGTAGAGCTCGTGCCTCTTGAGCACGGGCGGGTAGTTGGCGCAGTTGGCATATCCACCCCAGATATAGAACCCCCGCCCCGGAAGGAGCACACGGGCGAAGTTGCCGAACCAGGCGTCCAGGAGCTGGTCGAACACTTCCGGGGGGACGAAGTCGTTGGCCAGGGGGCGATCCTTGGGCCGCAACTGGCGGTGCGTGGCCTTGGCCTTGCCCGGGTGGCGTTCGACGTCGAGCTTCTGGTGATGGGTGGATTCGAAGGACGACAGGCCGGCCGCGATGGCGTTGTTGGAGCGCGGTTCGACACGGACGTTGTACGGCGGATCAGTGTTGACCAGGTGAACCCCCGGAATTCCATCCAGCAGCCGATCCACGTCCCCCGGAAGGCTGCTGTCACCGCAGAGCAGGCGATGATTCCCCAGGATCCACAGATCGCCCGGCTGCGTCGTGGCCTCATCCGGCGGGGCGGGCACGTCGTCCGGATCGGTCAGGCCCTGCTCCAGGGCGTCGGCCGTGCAGAGCAGACGGTTGAGCTCGTCAGCCGGGAAGCCCAGCAGGTTCAGGTCGATGCCCAGCTCACGCAGCCCCGTCAGCTCCAACGGCAGCAGCACCGCATCCCAGGTGGCAAGGTTGGCCGTCTGGTTGTCGGCGACCCTGTACGCCCTGGCCTTCTCGGGCGACAGGTCCGCGGCCACGTGGACAGGCACCTCCGCCATGCCCAGCTTCTTCGCCGCCTTCCAGCGGGTATGGCCCACGATGATCACGCCCTTTTCGTCGACGACGAGCGGCTGGCGGCAGCCGAACTCCCGCAACGACGCCGCGACGGCGTCCACCGCCTGGTCGTTCACGCGAGGGTTCTGCGCGTAGGGCTTGATCTGGTCGATGGGGCGAAGTTCGATCTGCATGGAAAGACTCCAAGGGGGGTTGTGTAGTTGAGGTGGGCGTGTTCGGCGCGAGATGAGCAGGCAGACGGCCACAAGGTCTGGGTTTTCATGGCCACGAGGGGCCAAGGAATGCCATTGACCCGGGGGGTGGGCCTCTTGGGCCGGGTATGAGGCTGCGACTCTGCGACTCTGCGAGTCAGTTTCCAGCCCCTTACACGTGCGCACACGCGTGCGCGTGCGTGCGTGCACACGCGATACGTGTTCTTTTCCTCTATGTATAGAGTTGAGAATGTGAGTCGCAGACTCGCAGACGCTGTCTAAACGCTTTTCCTCTCGCTGTTTGGCTCTGCGAGTCAGGCCGCGAGTCAGTGCGGAACTGCGAGTCACGAGGGTGCGGTCACACCACATGGTGCAGCCTCCAGACCGTGCCTAGGCGGCTGTACTCGTCGGGATTGGCGTTGATGAACCTACCGTCGACCGGGCGTCGGCGGAACGCCTTGAGCTTTGCGCCTACCTGCCGGGCACTGGGCGTCTTGCCCGGCGGGCAGCCGACGAGGTTTTCCAGAGCCGCGCGCATGGCGCAGCTGGCGTCGTCACGCGGCGCGGAATCTCTCGCGTACAACCGGCCAACCAACTCCGAGACGACCACGCCGGTGTTGTCCGGATCGATCAGCATCCACGCGGCGATCAACTGCTCGAGCGTCTCGGTGGTTGTGTCCGAATACTCGGCCAGCCTGGCGCGGGTCGCGCACGGGTCCGGCAGGCCGACCCACACCACCGCCTCACGGACCAGTCTGGACCAGCCCTCAAAGCCCCCGAATGCCGGGAGGTCCTGGCGCGGCATGCCCGCGTTGCAGTACGCCCGCAAGATCGTCAGGGCACACGTGAGCAGGCGGGGCCGGTTCTGCCTGGTCCAGGCGATCAACTCCGGGTGCTTAAAGCCGCTGCGCTCCTCGGGTTTCTCTTCGAGCACGTCGAGCCGGACGTGGATGATCCGACGTGTCGTGTCCGCCGCCACGGAGACGTTGTTGCCCGTCCC
>JADZET010000408.1 GCA_020850375.1 Phycisphaeraceae bacterium
CTCACGCGATGTTCGATGGATGTGATGCTTCCGGAGGCGGGAACACTTCCGGGGGCAGGGGCGAAGATGCTTCCGGGGGCGGGGGTGGAGCTACGTTTTGGTGTCATAACGTAACTCTGTTACCTCCAGCCCCGCCGGCGAATCAAGGTTCCATGGTTTTTAGCTTGGATTCCGGTAGGACGTCCATGATGATCAGCATGCGGTCCGGCTGGCCGCAGGCGGGGCAGATGGGGGTCTCCAGCTTCGAGGGGTCGTTCAGGTGCTGCAGCTTGGGGTCGAGGTAGTGCATCACCATGTCGACCGGGCCGGGGTCGTTGACCCTCCGGCCGCAGCAGGGGCACACCTTGCCGCCCATGCGGCGCTCGAGGGTGTTCAGGCGGGCGGTCAGCTTGGGCATGGGTCAGTCTCCATTCTCAGCGTGAAGTTCGGTTCGCCAGGTCGACCGTCTGCTCTAGGCTGGCGAGACGTGTGGCGAAGTCGTCGAGCTCGATGCCCTCGCGGCCGAAGCGCAGGATCGTCGTGGCGGCCGTGACGCGGGCGTGGTGCGGGGCGGTGGTGTCGGCCATGATCGTGGCCAGGGTGTTGACGGCCAGGGGGGCGATCCGCTGGGTCATGGCGATGGCCTGGCTAAAGGCGTCGCGTCGGGCCCTGCGGTAGGCCGCGCCGAAGACGGGCTCGCTGAGCCAGCGGTAGAGCGACCGCTCGCCAACGCCCGCCGCGGCGGCGGCCCGGGCCACCGTGGGCTGGTTGAGCAGCTCGAGGATGGCCTGCTCCTGCTTGGGTGAGAGGCCGTCGAGCAGGGCCACGGCGGAGTCGTCGATGGATGGGTTCTCGTCGAGCATGACTTAACTCCCCGGATGATCCACGGCATCGCCCAGCGGCGACGATGCCTCATAATCAACTGCGAATACTGCATTTAGAGCCTTGATGTCCTGGCGAGCCCTTGGCTGAATGGGGTCTGCACCGTCACCCCTTTTCCAAGGAGCACAGTCATGACCAGCAAGAAGTCCCGCACGACAAGCCCCGCTCAGCCACGTAGTCGAACGGCGAAGTCCAAGACGGTTGTTCCCGGTCCCGACGCCGCAGCGCCCACGCCCGCCGACGTTGGCCCACGTCCCGCCACGGACGCTCCATCCGCCACGGAGGCGTCCACGGCCAAGAACGCCGACACGGGCGAACGTCGGGGCAAGGGCACGCCACGACCCAGCGGTCTCGCCGCCGCCATCCAGGTCCTGGCCGGGGCCGGCGAACCCCTGAGCGCCCGCCAGATCGTCGACCGCATGTTTGCCCAGGGGCTGTGGGCCACCGGCGGCAAGACGCCCCACGCCACGATCTACGCCGCCATCCACCGCGAGATCGCGGAGAAGGGCGAAGCCGCACGCTTCCGCAAGGCTGAGCGTGGGAGGTTCACACTGGCAAAATGACGTCTCCCTTAAGCCGATCGCCCCAACACCCCAGTTCATGCGACTGGGGTTTTCTTCTGCGAGAGAATAGGTTGCGGGTGCAGACAGGGGTGTGCGACGATCGCCGATGGCTTCATCGCTCTCTTGCAGCCACGGTCGCGACGAACTACAAATCCTCTTCATCGAGACCCTCAAGATCATCCTCTTGTCCGTAGTGGCGGCATGCCTGTACGGCATCGTGCACGACCAGGTCACCGCACGCGTCTGTGTCGAATACTTCACCGTGGCCCACCGGCCGATCTTTGGGGGCACGCAAGACCCGACGTTGCTCGGACTGGGCTGGGGCGTCATCGCCACATGGTGGGTTGGTCTGCCCCTGGGCGTTCTCCTGGCCCTCGCCTGCCGTCTCGGCCGCTGGCCCTGCCTGACGGCCCGGCAGACGGTGGTTCCCATCGCTGTTCTTCTGGCCTTCATGGGCGTGGTCGCCTTCTCCATGGGACTCGTCGGATACCAGCTCGGAGAGTCGGGGGACTTCGTGCTGTTGGGAGAGTTGGCCGAGAAGGTGCCCGCGGATCGCCACGCACGGTTCATTGCGGACGCGTTCGCCCATGACGGGTCGTATGGCTCGGGCATCGTCGGTGGCCTCGTCTTGTCGGTGGTCATGGTTATTCGGCGGTGGAGACTGGCGAGGCGGTCTGCGAACCAGCTGGCTGCCGTTCCGCCTTCCTCCCCGTGAACTGCTCCCAACGCTGGACGATCACATCGCAGTAAAGAGCATCGAGCTCCATCAGGTACGCCCGTCGGCCCGCCTGCTCGGCGGCGATGAGCGTGGAACCACTGCCGCCAAAGAGGTCCAGGACGTTCTCCCCCGGAAGGGACGAGTACTCCATCGCCCGCTTGGCCAGCTCAACGGGCTTCTCCGTGAGGTGGATCATGCTCTGCGGGTTGACCTTCTTGACGCTCCAGACATCCGTGGCGTTGTTGGGCCCATGGAACTGGTGGCCCGCCCCCTCACGCCAGCCGTAGAAGCACCACTCGTGGTTGCCCATGAAGTCCTTGCGGGTCAGGACGGGGTGCTCCTTGACCCAGATCACCGCCTGGCTGAAGTAGAGCTCGTGCTTCTTGAGCACGGGCGGGTAGTTGGCGCAGTTGGCATATCCGCCCCAGATGTAGAAGCCCCGCCCGGGAAGGAGCACGCGGGCGAGATTGCCGAACCAGGCGTCCAGGAGCTGGTCGAACTGCTCGTCGGTGACGAAGTCGTTGGCTAAAGGCCGGTCCTTGGGCCGCAACTGGCGGTGCGTGGCCTTGGCCTTGCCCGGGTGGCGTTCGACGTCGAGCTTCTGGTGATGGGTGGATTCGAAGGACGAAAGGCCGGCCGCGATGGCATTGTTCGAGCGCGGCTCGACACGGACGTTGTAGGGCGGATCAGTATTGACCAGGTGAATGCTGGCCCCGTCCAAGAGCCGATCGACATCCCCCGCAAGGCTGCTATCCCCGCACAGCAGGCGATGATGGCCCAGGACCCACAGATCGCCCGGCTGGGTGGTCGCCTCATCCGGCGGGACGGGCACGTCGTCCGGGTCGGTCAGGCCCTGCTCCAAGGCGTCGGCCGTGCAGAGCAGGCGGTTGAGCTCGTCCGCCTGGAAGCCCAGCAGGTTCAGATCCACGCCCAGCTCGCGCAGCCCCGTCAGCTCCAACGGCAGCAGGGCCGCGTCCCAGGTCGCGAGGTTGGCCGTCTGGTTGTCGGCGATGCGATACGCCCTGGCCTTCTCCGGCGACAGGTCCGCAGCCACGTGGACGGGCACCTCCGCCATGCCCAGCTTCCGGGCCGCCTTCCACCTTGTGTGGCCAACGACGATGACACCATGGTCGTCCACGACGATCGGCTGGCGGAAGCCGAACTCCCGCAGGGAGGCGGCCACGGCGTCTACCGCCTGGTCGTTCACGCGCGGGTTCTGCTCATAGGGCTTGATCTGGTCAATGGGGCGAAGTTCGATCAGCATGACAATGACTCCGAGGGGGGTTGTGTGGTTGAGGTGAGCGTGTTCGGTGTGAGATGGGCAGGCAGACGGCCAAGGTCTGAGTTTTCATGGCCACAGAGGGCCAAGGGATGCCACTGGAAGGGGACGTGTACCGCGTGTGCCGCGCTGTGCCGCGACACTCCCATTGCACGCCATACGTCTCCTGCGCGCGCGCCTGCGCGCGTGCGTAAGTGGAGGAGATCGCGGTACACCGCGGTACACAGCATCTAACCGGTTGCTCGCAGAACACTTGCGTGTGCCGCAATGCGTGATTCATCGCGGCACAGACGCGGTACAGCGCGGCACAAGCCTGGGCAGCGGCGTGGTGAGCGGTGACGTAGGTCACATCCCACCCCCATCACGCAGCGCGATCCCCTCATAGAACCGGCCCTGGCCGCTGTTCCTTCGGCAGACGACGCCGGGTACGGCGGCGGCCAGGTCGCGGCCAAAGGTCTGCTTGCTCACCGCGGTGCGGCCGTCCCGCTCGCACCATGACGTCCACGCGCTGTAAAGGCTGTCGACCCACGCCCGATGGCCCGGCCCGACCACGCAGCAGTCGCGCACGAACGCCATGGCCGGCGACGCCAGGTCTTCGAGCTCCTCGACGGCATCCAGAACCGAGCGGGGTTGCACGAAGTGCCCACGGGCACGTAGCCGCTTATGACCCTCAATCGCCCAGACCAGGATGCCCGGCAGCTCGGCCATCAGTTCTTCGGTGAGGTTCGTGTCCTCCTGGCCGTAGAAGCTGTGGATCAGCCGCAGGATCACGAAGCGGCCGGCCAGGGCACCACTGGTGTCACGCATGCGCGGCAGCTCGTTGGTCAGGAACATGAAGCGGGTCGGCAGCCTCATGGTCACGCTGCCGAGGAACTTGCGGTCGACGGTCAACGCATCCTCGCCGCTGATGCACAGCAGCCGCTCCGTCACCACGCCGACATTCTCGCCGCTGAAGCGGGCGTCCGAGACGATGGCCAGGCTCTTGCCGATCAGGGGCTGGAGCCCGAAGGTGCCCGCCAGGCTCGATGTCGTCGGCCCGACGACGTTGCCCGCGCCCACCAGACGGGTCAGCACCCGGCCGATCGTGCCCTTGCCCGAACGCTTGGGGCCCACCATGAGCAGCATCTTCTGCTGCGACGTGTCCGCGACCAGGCAGTGCCCCATCCATTCCTGGAGCAGTTCCACGGACTCGAGGTCGTCGCCCCAGAGCTGCTCGAGGAACTTGATCCATCGCTCTGGAACCGGCGGGTTCGGGTCGTACTCGAAGTCGATGGCATTGGTGTTGAACAGCGCCGGCGTCGGGGGAAGGATCAGACCCGTGGTCAGGTCCAGCGTGCCGGACGGGAACGCCAGCAGGTTGCGCGGGTCAGGTGCCTCGGCGCGTTGGTCCAGCCATGTCGGCGGCGTCACCGTCGCCGGCAGATGCGTGAAGTCACGCAGCGAATCAATGGCGGCCTTGATGGTGCCGGGATTCGAGTCGAAGCCCGCTAACTCCATCGCCCCAGTCCGCTTACTGAACCGATAGCACAGGGCCTTGTGCAACCACGGCTGCAGCTGCTGCCGTAGCGACTCTTCCTCGACCTCCGCGTAGCGGTTGCCACGCCACGCCAGCAGCGTGCCGGCATAGCTGTGCAGCATGGGCCCGTCGGCATGGGAATAGAACTCATTGACGAACGCCTCGGCCGTCGGCAGCGTTTTCTTGGGAGAGAGCACCAGGCGGCCGGTCTGCGGGTCGCGCTCGCCCAGGGGGATTTCACCTTCGTCGCGGCCAGCCGGAGGATCGTTTCCCGAGGCGGCATCACCATTTCGAGGCAGACGGGGCGGCCGGTATTGTTCCACCACCATCTCCAACGCCTTGTCGATCGTCATTTGGCCGTAGGTCTTGGCCCCGTGCTTCTCGTCCCATTTCGGCCGGAAGAGGCCCGAACGACGGAACAGGCGGTCGATCTGGCCGGCATCCTTGGTGTAGAACGCGAGCGTGAACACCAGCGAAGAATCAGCCTCGCTTTGAGAGACGAAGTGGCCGCTCCAGTTGCCGGACCACAGGGCGGAGAATTTCACGCCACCCGGCCGACTGCGGGAGGCCTTCTCAATGATGTCGTCGTCCGTGAGACCGCAGCCCTCGGCGGGCAGGGCCAGGTTCGCCGGCGGTTGCGTCGGCTGCGCCGCGCCAAACACCAGCTGGTAGATGTCGTCCACGTCTTCCTGGCAGGAACGAACAGCGCTGGGGGTCCCCGCCAGATGGCGTCCGGTGATGGTGAAAAAACGGTCGTGGTCGTAGATCTCAACCTCACCGTCCTCGAACGCCTTCTTGCACCTGGGACCGGGCTTGCGCCCCTGGACGATTACCTTCACACCCGTCCCGGACGGGCTGATCTCGCTGTAGCTGGCGAGCTGATCGATGAACCATTGGCCCCACGCCTTTAGCTCCCCGGTCCTCGGGTCGATGCAGTCGTCGAGATCAACGCCGCAGTAGGGGCCGTCAGCCGCAAAGACAAATCCCACCCCCTCGTAGGTGCTGTCCGTCTGACAGGCCCGAGTTGCATCGTCAAACGTCGACCACGTGCCAGGATTGGTCGAATTAGCCGCCGCGCCCGTCCGGGCGTTGAATGGGCACTTGGTCTGTTTGCCGTCGCGCTCGACGTAGCGCCAGCAGACCCACTGGGTCCTCTGACGGAGCTCCAGGGGAACTGATTGGGCTAAACCAATAGCCGGTTCGTCGCCGCTCATGGGGCTGCTCCTGCCAGCGCCTGCACCCCAGTCGCTTGGGCAATGGTGAACGCCTCCTCCCCGAACTCCCGCCGCACGAACCCCCCGAACACCGTCGCTAGAGTCCTGCCGACGTCCAATGAGGTGTCGATCACGCAGACCCGCGCCTGTCGGTCGACCTTCGCGCGGGCTTCCAGGCGGACGCGGTCCTCGCCGTGCAGGCTCTCGACCGCCAGCACCGCCAGCCGCAGCGTCGACTCAACCTCGGCCATGGGCACGGAGTCTTGAAAGGTGAACGTCACACGTGAATGGGTCATCAATGGAATCCTCCGCCTCGAGGGGCAGCCCTCATTAGTCATCTACCGGAATGACTCGTCGGATGGCTGTTCGACTTGGGAATTCGGTGCCAGGCCGGCCGCGCTCAGGGCCTGCCCGATCAGCTGGATCCGCCACCGCACCTGACCCCGGCTCAGGCCCAGCAACCGCCCAATCTCCTGTCCCTTGTGCTCCTGCAGCAGGATCGCCACCTGCCGTAGCTCCTGCGGGAGCCGCTCCAGCACGGCCCGGACGTCGATTTCCAGGTCCCCCCCCCCGTGCGTTGTTCCATCGCCCGGCAGCACGTCCGGAACCACTTTCTCAATCGCCACGTCGCGGCGGCCGTCGCGCTTCTGAGCCGTGCGACGCTCGATGATGTTCAACAGCTTGTTCTTGGTGATCCGGTTGACGAACTGCGCCCGGGTGCCGCGCCCAGGCCGATACTGGCGCATCTGCTGGACCACGTGCAGGGCCAGTTCCTGTTCGAGATCCACCACGTCGCAGGTTCGATACCCGTAGTGGCCGACCATTTTCCGTGCCTTTTTCTTGATGATCTCCGCGTCGGACGGTTGGTACCGCTCATTCCAAAGGGGGCGATGCATGCCTTGGCTCCCCCAGCCGCGGGGGAGGAGCACGCATTAGGAGAAAGCCAGGACCGAGCGCCCATCAGACAGGACCAAGCAGACACGGGACCGCTGTGAGTAAGCCTTGATGGCTTTCACCCACAGCGGACTCCGCGTCGCGGCCGGTCAGCTGTCTGGTTTGAAAAATGAATGACCTAGGAACATCCCAGGATCACATCAGGTTCGACTCCTCGATGTCTGCGAGGCGGGGCACGCCTTGCCATATCTCGACCAGTGGGATGACACCGTTGCCGAGGTCGTCGAGCTCATGCAGGAAATCAATCACTTCCTGCTTGACGACGAAGTCTTTCACGTCGAACTCGGGCCGGACCTGGTTTTCGCCACCGGATTTCCAGCGGCGAAAGAACCGGGGCGGTGGTGTTATGACCGGGTCGCCATCGACGACATGCAATTGTTCAATCCTGCCGAAGCCGAGCGACCGCATGGCCGAGACGAGCCTCTGCCTGGCCAATGAAAGGCTGGACTTGTGTACGGCCGATGAAAACTTGGAGACGTGTAAACGAACCATTACAGACGATCCTTCTGGGTTGGGTGAATCTCGTGAGGTGGGCTCACAGGGAACAGGTAGCTGCGCGTATGGGGTCACAAGATCAATGTCATGGCGGTCAATTCACCTCGCCTTCTCAATATCTTCGCAGGGGAAGTAGACCCCAATTTCAGGGGTTGATACACGTTGTTGCCTAAGCTTATCGGAGTTTCACGTCATCGACCACCCGTGTGGTAGATCGGTGGAAAATTGTGTAACACTGAAGCCGACGCATCTTACGAATCGGCCCGTTCTCGTGTCGACGAGTATGTTGGGTCTACTGTGTTCGTCTCAGAGCAAGTCCAATTGACATGGTATAAACGCTCGGCGCGATTTTTGGTGAGGCGATGTTCTAATTGCCGTCTACTTCACGCCATTCCGTGGATGAGCAGTCGTGCAGCATTCGCCACATCTGTCGCTGCATCTTCCAGTCCGGCTCCGCGGCGATCGCCCGGATCTGCCGTTCCTTAAGCGGGTCACGCCCAGCCTCGACAGGCGGCAGGAACAGGAGCGCCTCCTGGATGCTCGGTGCGAGACAGAGCAGGTTCATGACCTGCGTGACGCGCGCCCGGGTCACGTGGC
>JADZET010000409.1 GCA_020850375.1 Phycisphaeraceae bacterium
GCCCCACCGATCGTCGCTACACCTCCACGCACGAATGGCACAAGCCCGAGGCGGGCCTGGTGGTCATCGGCCTGACACGGTTTGCCGTGGATGAGCTGACGGACATCACGTTCCTGGACATCCGCAAACCTTCCGGGGGGATCAAGAAGGGCGAGTCGTTCGGGGAGATCGAGTCGGTCAAGACGACGAGCGAGCTCTACAGCGGGATCGACGGGACAGTGGTGGCGGTCAACGAGGCGGCGGTGAAGAACCCGGCGGTGATCAATGAGGACCCCTTCGGCGCGGGGTGGCTGATCAAGATCAAGCCGGCGGACCCCAAGGCGGTCGAGGGGCTGCTGGACGCGGGGACGTATGACCAGCAGACGGGGCATTAAACTTTTTATCTTGAGCAATGGCTGAACCGTCAAACCGCGTCAGCTAGCGCACCGACGCGGCTGACTGTGGGGCGTCGCTCAATCCTCATCATCGCTGTCGAACAGGCCCGCTTCCTGCTTCTTCGGCGGTTTACGGGCTTCGTCGGGGACAGCCGGCAACTCGTCGGCCTTGAAACACTCGCTCTTGACCACCTCGTCCAGCAGCCTCGCCATGTCGGGGTAAGCGGCGACGGTCGCTTCCAGCACCCACAGAAGCTCCAGCAGCTCCGTCGTGAACTGGCTTGGCCATTGGGTCGGGTTAATGCCGTCCAGGGGCGAAGACCGCTTGCCCTTGGGCTCTTTCATCCGATAGTCCAGCCACGACCGGACCACCTTAAGTCCGGACACTTCAAACTCGAAGACTTCCGGCGCGACTGGGGCGAACGCGCCCCGTCCGACGTGAAGCGTCTTGCTGCCAGCGTCGTAGCGATAATCGTCGGGATAATCCTCCGCATCGCCAGAAATCGCTTTGATGTTCTTCGCCATGCCCTTGGGGACGGCGCCGCGATGCTTGCCCTTCGGGACGAAGCGCTCGCCGTAGGTGTGCAGCCACAGCAGCCTCGCCCCGGCGGCCCGGACCTGCTCGAACAGGTCGGCGCGCTTCGTGATCGGCACGCGCAGTTCCCGCGTGCCCAGTTCCCCGGCGAAGTGATCGGTGAACGCCGGTTGCGCCAGGATGCCGTAGACGTAGGCCAGGAAGTCCTCGGCCGTCACCGCCCGGCCAAAGGCCTGCCGCAGCCGGTCCAGCAGCCCCGGAAGGATGTTCGGTTCGCTTGCCGAAGCATCACGGTACAGCGGCATTACTGCCTTTGCTCCGTAGGATCCCCGGAAATGGTCGAGGTCGGGAATATGCGCCGCGCAAGTCAATGCCGGGCCGACCCCCAGCGGTTGCGAGAATAGGCTTGTGATGTAAATCTGTCGTTCGCTGTGGGCAGACCAGAGCGGGGGGCTGGCTCGATCAAGCGTGCGAGCATCTGCTATCAGATGCTGTCGGTCAAATGAACGATAGGCAAAGCGGGCTATCGTGGGCGGTGGAGTGGTCGGGGCAAGTTGGATGATTGGCTTTAGTTTGCCGCCAGACGGCGGCAATTGGGTCTTGGCATCGTCCGCTTTGCAGCCGGTTGGTGAATCCTTGAACAGTGCGGGGCGATGGTCGGGACTGGCACGGCACAACTCCCGCCATCGGCTGCAAAGGGTCTCCTCGTCAGAGGCAATGACCCAGGTTCTTCCGGCCTTGACCCCATTTTGTTGCCACGACATCAGGTCGATGAACTGCGGAAAATCGAAGTACTCCCCCCTCCCCGCCGGCCGGAAGGGTGCGTGCCAGTTGTCGGGGCATTCGGTCCAGGCTAAAGAAGCAAAGTCGGTGATCGCGTCCAGGGCTTTCAGCTTCTCATCATGGCTGCCTTCAAGGCGGGCGTAATGGACGGTCGCCGGTGTGTTCTTGTCGGCCTTTCCGTCGCGCACGGCTACGGCAACGGCGACGGGGGTCTGGATGGCGAAGACGTTGTCATCCTTGCGCGTGCCGCGTCCCTCGCCGCCGAGATCGAGGACCCAGATCTCATCGCACTGGCGGCGCAGGTGCTCGCGCATGCCGCAGAAGGCGTCGCCGTCGAGGTAGCTTGAAGCGCTGATGTAGCTGACGATACCTGGGCCGGAAGAGGTCTTGTGCTCGAAAACCTTCCAGAGCGCCCAGCGCCAGAAGTAGACGTAGAGGTTGTAGGCGTTCTTTAGGTCGCCGCCGTGGCCGGCGCGTTTGGCCGGCTCAAGGAACGCGTCGAGGATCGCGGCCTTGCCCGTCCCGTCATCGCCCCAGCGGACCCACCCGCCGGTGCGCGCCTTGTTGTCGTCGGCCGCGGCCTCATGGCGATCATAGGGGGGATTGCCCAGGCAGACGATGACGGGGACGTGATCCTTGACTTTCAGGGCTTTGGCGTGCTGTTCGGCGATGGGCTTGAGGTAGAGAGGCAATTGAGGGGGCTTGGTAAATGGACTTTCCAGCGTGTCAGTCAGGTAGACGTGCGTGCCGTCGGCGGGCAGCGTCGCGCCACGCTCCTGCAAGGCCCGGCTGACGCGCAGTTCGGACACGGCAAAGGGGCCGACCATGATCTCAAAGCCGTAGATGTTCCTCGCCAAGGCGCTGGCCTGCCCCGCGACAGCGCCGGTCCCTTGTTGATCTCGAACCTTGGCCAAGGCGTGGTCGATCACGCCGAGGAGGTAGGTACCCGTGCCCACAGCCGGGTCCAGCGTCACGACGTCCGGATCGGCGAACCCCAGCGGTTTGCCGAGGCGGTTGGTCAGCAGGTCATCGATCAAGCGGACTTGAGCGTGGACCACTTCAACGGGGGTGTAATACGCGCCGGCGTCCTTGCGCAGCTTGGGGTCATAAATCGCCAGGAAATCTTCGTAGAAGTAGAGCCAGGGGTCTTCGGGTCCGGCGAAGGCATTGGCCGGAACTTCGCCGATGACGCGGCGCAGCAGATTGAGCGGCGCGGCGATTTCGGCTTGGGCGTTGGGATCAGTCAATACCTGCAGGGCGCGGGACAGGAGGCTGTGGCCGGACGCCAAGGCATTCTCTGCATTGTCCAACGTCAGCGGGTCGGCGCCCTCGCTACGAGCCAGCAACAGGGCGAAGGTGACCGTTTGGGCGTAGGCATCGGCGAACTGCTCGTCATCGGCGTCGGGGAACAGCAGTTGCCGCCAGTCGGCCGCGAGTTGGACGAGCGGGGAATTAGCATCTTGAAGGGCATCGGTCACGTCGTCGCGCAACATCCGACACAAGGGGGCCAGGAGGTCGGCTAGACCCTTCAGGTCGATCTGGCCCCTCTTCTTCGTCGGGATGCTCGGCTTCCAGGCGAAAAAATCGGTCAGGACCGGCTTAATCGCCATCAGGTCTTCGGGCAAGACGGCGGATTTGCCGTCGGTGGTGATGTCACCGGACAGGCGGGCGATCTTGCCGATGCGCTGGCCATCCCGATAAAGCGCCCATTGGTTGCCGTCGGTATAGATCAGGTTGGGCAGGGACTTGAAGCGGTTCCATTGCTGGCGATCATGCCCTTTGAATGCGCTGGGGTTCGCGCCTTTGCCTGGTTCTTTCAGCTCGACGTAGCCGACCAGAAGTTCATCGGTCAGAATGGCGTAGTCGGGACGGCCAAGGCGACCCGGAAGCTGCGGTTCACGTTTGGCAATTAATCTCTTGTAGCCAAGCGCTTTCCCCACGGCGGACAGGAAGGCTTCGGTCGGGTTGGTCAGTTGGGCTTCTGGCTCGCCGGTCACCAGCGCTTTTAAGTTGGCGGTTGCGGATGCGGCGAACAGCCGGAGCGCGTCGAGGATGGTTTGGTCGGACTTGGTCAGGTTGGCATCATCGAGGCGCTTGCCCATGCATAATCCTCGTTTGTGCAGGGTGAGGCAAAGAATAACCAATTCTCTTCATTCCGTACAAACTGCCCGGGCGGCGGAACGGTGTTTACGGGCGATGCGGCCTTGATCGGCGGGCGTCGCTTCCCCCCATGCCGGCTGAGCGTTAACATAACAGGCTACGACCCCACCCTGACCACCCTAGGGCTTGGGCAGGACGTGCCTTATGCTCATCGACGTGCACACACGCGTCTGGGAATCGCCGGAGCTGCTCGGGGCGAGCGCGGCGGAGTTTCTGCGGCGGCGGATCCGTGAGCCTTGGAACCCGCCGGACGCCACGCCGGACAGCCACCACAAGGCGACCGGGGCGCTGCGGTTTGTGGTGATTCATGGTCTGGTCAGCCAGGCGGGGGGGGCGAAGCTGGGGCTGGATTTGTTGGCCAAGTACGTGGGGCGGCAGCCGGACCGGTTCCTGGGGTCGGCGGGGATCGACCCGATGGTCAACGGGTGCCTCGAGCACGTCGACCGGGCGGCGGGGATGGGGATGATCGGGGCGACGATCAGCCCGGCGTTCCAGAACTTTCACCCGACGC
>JADZET010000410.1 GCA_020850375.1 Phycisphaeraceae bacterium
AGGGCGATCTGGCCCTCGGGCCGGCCGAACTCGATGGCGGGGATGGCCTGCTCGAAGGCTTGGATGAGACCCTTGGCGTTCTCGAAGCAGCCGGCCTTCTCAGCCCACGTCACCGAGGGCAGCAGGAGGTTGGCCTTGGGCGAGAGGTCCGTCGGCAGGGTGTCGAGCAGGATCGTGAAGCGCTTGCCCAGGGCCTTGACAAAATCCTTGGTGGGCCAGGGATTGGGGAAGTTGCCCGTGAGCAGCACGCCCTGAGTCTTGCTGGCTTTGTCACTGATCGCGGCGGTGAAAGCGTCGAAGTCCAGGACGGCCTCGGGCCGGCCGGCGACGAGCTCCAGGGCCCGGCGGACGCCGCGACGGTTCGGACACTTTTCCGCATAGATCGTGTAGCCCCCCGGAAATGTTTTGTCCTGGCTGGCGGTGGGTACGGGGCCGACGGCGAGGGTCGCCTGGGGGTCGATGGCGCGGATCGTCTTGGCCAGCAGGTAAGCCTCCTCGCTGGCGAGCATGGGGCTGGCCACGAGGGCGAGCGAGCCCGGGCCCTTGTCCTTGACGATCTTGATCAGTCCGCCGGCGGCCTCCTCCATGGCCGAAGGCCAATCCGTGGGCGAGGGTAATCCAAGCTGCTGCCGCATCGGGGCGGTGAGACGTGCCTCGCTGTGCACGAACTTCCAGCCGTAGCGGATCTCGTCACTGATCCACCACTTGTTGACGGCCAGGTTCGTGCGGGGCTTGAGGCGGTAGATCTTGCCCTCGTTGTGGTCGATCCAGAGGTTGTCGCCCGAGGCGGTGACGCCGTCGATCGAGGGGGTGGATTTCAAGAACCAGACGCGCTGGGTGAAGAGGAAGTCCTTGTCCAGGAGCGCGCCGACGGGGCAGACGTCCACCACGTTGCCCGAGAGCTCGTTAGCCAGCGGCTGGCCGGGGAAGATGTCGATCTGCTCGCGGTTGCCCCGGCCCTGCACGCTCAGTTCACGCGTGCCGCTGATCTCGGCGGTGAAACGGACGCAGCGCGTGCACATGATGCAGCGGTCGGCGTACAGGTAGATGTGCTCGCCGACGTCCTTTTTGGGCTGCTTGATCTTGTCGTCACGGAAGCGGGAAGAAGCCCGGCCGTACTTGTAGCTGTAGTCCTGGAGGTGGCACTCGCCGGCCTGGTCGCAGACGGGGCAGTCCAGGGGGTGGTTGATTAAGAGATATTCCATCACCGCCTTCTGGTTGGCGATGGACTTGGGGCTCTGGGTGTAGACGACCATGCCGTCGGCGGCGGGCGTCTGGCAGGTGGGCATGAGCTTGGGGCTCAGCTCGAGCTTGTTGTCGTTGCGGGGGTTGGGCTGGGCGACCTCGGCCAGGCAGATGCGGCAGCTCGCGACAATGGAGAGACCGGGGTGGTAGCAGTAGTGCGGAACCTCGACGCCGTTCTCCAGGGCGACCTGGAGGATCATCTTCTTGCCGTCGTAGGAGCACGGTTTGCCGTCGATCGTGATGGTGGGCATGGGGGGCTCGTGGGGCGTTGCGGGTGGGTTGGATGTAAAAGGTATATTATCCGGCTGATCGGGCAGGAGCGAGCCGTGGGGGTGGGAGGACATCCACGGCGGATACCCGGGGCTTGCACCCCGGCTTGGCGGAACCGTGGGATCAGCGGGGGATAAAGGAAGTTTTCGGATGCCTCGCGATATTCCAGTCGGCAATGGCTCGATGCTGGTCAACTTCGACCAGCACTATCAGATCCGGGACCTGTACTACCCCCACGTCGGGCAGGAGAACCACGCCGGCGGCGGGCCGTGCCGGTTCGGCGTCTTCACCAGCATCCCCCCCACCGAGCTCAACCGCGGCGACCGCCGTAAACGCCGGCTCTACTGGTCCAACCAGAACTGGACAATCCGCCTGGGCTACCAGAAGGACACGATGGCCACGGACGTGCGTCTGGCCAGCGAGCACGTGGCGATGGAGCTGCGCTGCACGGACGTGGTGGATTTTCACCGGCCGCTGCTGGTCCGGCGGATCGAGGTTCACAACCAGCACGACACGGCCCGGCAGGTCCTGCTCTTCCACCACAACAACTTCAACATGTACGGGACGAAGATCGGCGACACGGCCTACTTTGACCCGCAGCTCCGCTGCCTGATCCACTACCGGCGGAATCGCTACCTGATGACGAGCTGGCACCACCAGGGCGAGCAGCGGGTGGACGAGTACGCCACGGGGACGGCCGGGTACTTCGGGGCCGAGGGCACCTGGCGGGACGCCGAGGACGGGGTGCTGGGGAACAACTCCATCGCCCAGGGCGCGGTGGACTCGACGATGATGCTCCGCATGCAGGTGCCGGCCCGGGGCGTCGGCGTGGCGTACATGCTCATCGGTGCCGCCCAGGACTACGAGGGCATCGGGGAGCTGCACCGGTTCCTCCACCGCGAGGGGCCGCAGAGCATCATCGACCGCACGGCCGCCTACTGGCGTTTGTGGCTGTCGGCCGGGCACAACGGCTTCGCCCCGCCGGCCCCGGAAGGGGACGGGCCGAGCGAGAAGGTCGTGGACCTCTACCGACGGTCGCTCTTAGTCGTGCGAAGCCAGACGGACGACTCGGGCGCCATCATCGCGGCCAACGACTCGGACGTGATGCAGTTCTCCCGCGACACGTACAGCTACCTCTGGCCGCGCGACGGAGCGCTGGTGGCGGCGGCGATGGACGATGCGGGGCTGCCGTCGATCACCCGGGCGTTTTACCTCTTGTGTGCCAGGATCATCAGCGAGGAAGGCTACTTCCTGCACAAGTACAACCCCGACGGCAGCCCGGCGTCGAGCTGGCACCCGTGGGTGAGCCTGGGCCGGCCGCAGTTGCCGATCCAGGAGGACGAGACGGCCCTGGTGCTCTGGGCGCTGTGGCGGCACTTCTTGATCTACCGCGACATCGAGTTCGTCCGGCCGCTGTGGGTCAACCTCATCACCCGGGCGGCCGACTTCCTGGTGCGCTTCATCGACCCTGACACGCACCTGCCCATGCCCAGCTATGACCTGTGGGAGGAACGCTGGGGCATCCACGCCTACACGGTGGCCACGGTCTACGCGGGGCTGAGGGCGGCTGAGCAGTTCGCGGCCTGCTTCGGGGATCAGAAGCGTGCCCAGATCTACCACCAGGCGGCCGACCGGATGCACACGGCCTTCTGCCACTACTTCTGGTCGAAGGAGCACGAGCGGTTCCTGCGTCGGATCGTGCAGCTCGACCACGACCGCACGGCCCGGATGATGGCGTGCGTCCTGGACGGCCGGGCCCCGCAGAGCGCGCAGATCAACGACCCGGCCTTCAGCCGGCCGGACAAGAAGCACGCCAAGGGCGTCGTGCTCGAGGCCGGCCTGCCGGGGAACCTCGAGTGGGAGCTTGACGCGACGGTTGACAGCTCGCTCTACGCCATCTTCGCCATGGGCATGCTCGAGCCGACCGACCCGCGCGTCGAGAAGACGATGAAGGCCGTGGAGGATCGGCTGTGGATCAAGACCAAGGTCGGCGGGATGGCCCGCTACGACCAGGACAGCTACTACCGGATGAGCCAGGACACGCACCACGTGCCGGGCAATCCGTGGTTCATCTGCACGCTCTGGCTGGCGC
>JADZET010000411.1 GCA_020850375.1 Phycisphaeraceae bacterium
CCTTCCTTCTCGCACATCTTCTTGAATCGGCGCATGATCTGCTCGGCCGATTCACCACCACGCGACTTGACACGGATCGCCATAAAACCTCCCAGTGATGCCGGTTAGGGGAAAGCGTCACATTATGACCTGTCCGCCCGAGGTTGGCAAGTCGGGTCTTTGTTCGCAGGTTCTTTCTGAATCAGACCTTACCGCAGGCCCATGGCCTTGAGGTTTTCCAGGCTGATCCGCAGGCTCTCGAACGGGTCCAGGTCGCCGGTGTCCCGCTCGACCAGATACCACTCGACCTTGGCCCGCTTGGCCGCGTCGAGCACCCGCGGCCAGTTGAGGTTGCCCGAGCCGATCTCGCACATCTTCTGCTTGCGATCAGCCGTGATCAGCATGTCCTTGACGTGGATGCACGGCAGGCGCGAACCGCCCCTGGCCGTCGCGCCGATGCGGTCGATCCACGCCGCCGGGTCCCCGCCGGCGTGGGCGATCCAGTAGGTGTCCAGCTCGAACCACACGCTCGGGTCGAACTTCTCGAGCAGGATCTCATACCCCCGGCGGTGGTCGACCTGCACGAGCTCGTGGCTGTGGTTGTGGTAGCCGACCGACAGGCCCTTGGCGCCCAGCACGCTGGCGATGGCCGAGAATTCCGACGCGAACCGCTCCCAGTTCTTGGGATCAGCCGCCTCCTCCACCGACGGGAAGAAGCCGCCGACGGCCGTGTACTTGCACCCGATCGCCTGGTGGTAGTCCAGGCACTTGTTGGTGTCGCGCATCATGTCCAGCGACACGTGCGTCACCACGCAGTTCAGCCCCTCGTCGCGGAGCATCTTGGCCAGCTCGGCCGTGTCGATCGGCCCCAGGGCCGAGACCTGCACCGCGCCGTAGCCCATCTCGCGCAGACGGCGGAAGGTCTTGGCGACGTCGGCCGGTGTCTTGGTGAAGTCGCGGACGGTGTAGAGTTGCGCGCCGATGACGGTGGCCATGTCCTCGTCACTCCCGCCCGGAAGAGAGGGGAAAGTTCCACACGGCACGGCCTGGGCCGTGCAGGGGAAATTTTACATAAAAACCTCCGGGCGGGCGGCGTGACGTGGTGATGAGCGATGGCCCCGTCCGATCAGATCGTCAGGGGCAGGCGGATGTCGGTCCGGTGGAACTGCTCGAGCAACTGGTCCACCACGTGCAACCGTTCCCGCATGTCCTGCCGGAACGCCGGCGTGTGCGACCGGCGGATCTCCGTCGGCAGCTCCTCCCGTTCGTGCTCGAGCATGTCCAGCAGCACCCGCTTCTGAGTCTCGGTCACATCGATCTTCATGGTCGACCTCCCTGGATGGGTGGGGAGCCCCGAAGTTCGGACGCAAGGGTCAGAGATGATGGACGTATGAGAGCGGGTGGATGCTGAGAATCGGCCGCGGACCGGTCCTTCACCCTGAATGATAAGCCTGGTCCGGGCGTAGGCGAAGCGTCCCTGCGCGGCCGAGGCAAATAGTCAATTTCGTCGATTCAAATAGACAAACTTGCCGTCAGCCGGCCTTGCCCACGCCGTGCTCAGCCAGGATCTTCTCGAGCTTGGCCGTCTCGGCGGCGCCCATCTCCCACAGCGGCAGGCGCAGCTCGCCAGTGTCCTTGCCCAGGAGCTTCATCGCCGTCTTGATGGGGATCGGGTTCGTCGCCAGCTTCAGGCACCCGCTAAAGAGCGGGAAGAGCTGCTGGTGCAGCTCCCGCGCCGTGGCCAGATCGCCCGACGCGGCCGCCTGCACGAGGGCCTTGACCCGGGCCGGCAGCATGTTCGACACCACGCTGATCACGCCCACCGCCCCGACGGCCATCAACGGCAGCGTCAGCGAGTCGTCGCCGGACACCACGGTGAACTTCCGGTTGTCCGTCGCGCAGACGATCTCGGAGGTGACGTCCAGCGACCCCGTGGCCTCCTTGATGCCGACGATATTCGGGTGCTCGCTGAGCCTGACGATCGTCTCGAGGCTCAGTTGCACCCCCGTCCGGCCGGGGATGTTGTAGAGCACCTGCGGGATGGCCACCTTGTCCGCCAGCGTCATGAAGTGGCGGTACAGCCCCTCCTGCGTCGGACGGTTGTAATACGGATTGACCAGCAGCACCGCGTCGGCCCCCACGCTCTTGGCGTGCTGGGTCAGCTCCAGGGCCTCGGTGGTGGAGTTCGACCCCGAGCCGGCGACGACCAGGGGCTTCGCGCCCGCCCGCTTGGTGCCTGCCGCCGCCTTGACCACGGCCTCGATCACCTGGCGGTGCTCCTGGTGGCTGAGGGTGGGGGACTCGCCGGTGGTGCCGACCGGGACCAGGCCGTCGATGCCCTGCTCGATCTGCCAGCGGACATTCTGGGCCAATCGCTCGAAATCGACCTGCCCGCCGCGGAAGGGGGTGATCATCGCGGTCAGGGCGCCTTGGATTCGCATGGTGCGGTCGCCTCGGTGCAAGGGGGTGGATCAGACAAAACACTGTAAATGCAGCGGGCATCGCTGGCAAAGCGCCGCCGATTTCATCGTCAGGGGAAAAAGGGTTTTAAGGCTGCGAACGCGACCGATCAGGCGTCGCGCAGGGCGAGGATGAGCTCGACCTTCCCGACGTGCTCGCCGAGCTGACGGGCGATCTGCTCGGCGCTGAGGTTCTGGTCCGCCAGCTGGTAGACCGAGCGTGAGAGGGAGGGCTTGTCCGAGCCGGCCGTCGCGGCGGCCATGGCCGGGGCGGGTGTCCGGGC
>JADZET010000412.1 GCA_020850375.1 Phycisphaeraceae bacterium
CCAGGTGGAAGTAGAACCACTTCGGCAGGAACACCATCTCCGGCGGGATCGACGGCACCGCCGCGTAACCGCACTGACCCAGCGCCGCCAGGTAAAACTTCGTGAAGCTGTTGCACCGCTCCGCGCCCCCCAGCCGACGGATCAGCTCCCGCGCCCTCACCATGTGCGGCGCCTCCGCCTTGTCCCCCATCAGCTTGAGCGCGAAGTAACCCTTCACCGTCGCGCTCAGGTCCGCCACCGCCCCCGGGTACTGCACCCACGCCCCGTCCTCCGACCGCTGAATCTTCCGCAGGTAGTTCGCGATCCGTGGCAGACGCGCGTCCTGCTCCTCATGAATGATCCACTTGAGCAGGATGTACTCGCTCTCGAGGATCGAGTCCCCCTCGAGCTCCGCGCACCAGTACCCCTCCCCGTTCTGCTGCCCCAGCAGGTTCCCCACCGCCCGCTCCAGACTCGCGCGAGCCTGCTCCGCCAGCCGCTCGTCCACGCCGCCCGGCAACGCAGGTCGCTTCACAGCGTCGGGTTCAGTTGTCACGACGGAGGAGGTCTGAGGTCGGATCACGGTGACTGAGGCCCTCGGAGCTAATGACTTGATAATGCAACCACTAACAGCGACACCCACGGCCGCCCGACGCTCACGCGCCGCCCGGGGCGCCCACCTCAACCCATGTAGGCCACCCTCGCCGGACAACCCTCCGCTATCTCGCGCCGTGGCTGCCAAAGGGTACTGCAACCCTCCTCACCATTCAACAGAACGCCCCGCATCTACCCGCTCCGACTCCCGCCCCCCGTCAAATCAACCAAAACCTCCGCCCATCCATTGTTCCCACGCCAAGTCCATTCCCCCACGCCAACCCGTAACTTCCGCCGTACGCATGCCTGACATCCTCTCCTCCCTCGATCTTTCCTCCCACGCAACATTGATCCAAATGTCCTGCATCCATAAAATCATCCAAAACTTGCGAGCGCCCCATGAAGCCACTCCTCACCCCCCGAGAACTCGCCGCCGCCATCGGCGCCAGCGAATCCTCCGTCCGCCGATGGGTCGACGACGGACGCATCCCCGTCTCACGCACCGCCGGCGGACACCGTCGCATCCCCCTCCAGGACGCCCTCCGCTTCATCCGCGAGACCCGCACCGCCGTCGTCCGACCCGAGGTCCTCGGCTTCCCCGAAGTCACCAAGGCCCGCTCCTCCGAGCAGGCACTCGCCGACGCCCTCTACGACATGCTCTACCGCGGCGACAACGAGGCCGCACGCGCCCTGATCCTCGCCGAGTACCTCGACGGACGACCCCTCGCCTCGATCTTCGACGGCCCCGTCCGTTCCGCCCTCACACGACTCGGCGCCCTCTGGGAGCAGGACAAGCACGGCATCCTCATCGAGCACCGCGCCGCCGATATCTGCCTCCAGATCCTCCACCAGATCCGTGGACTCCTCCCCTCCTCCGCGCTGGCCGTCACCTGCGCCCTCGGCGGCACCGTCCCCGGCGACCCCCACGTCATCCCCTCCGTCATGGCCGCCATGGTCCTCTCCGAAATCGGCTACCGCGCCGAGAACTACGGCGCCGAGCTACCCCTCCAGCTCCTCCCCGAAGCCGTCCGCCGACAGAACGCCGCCATCGCCTGGCTCGGCTACTGCTACGTCCCCGCCGAGGGACGCCGTACCAATCTCTGGCGCGACGTCATCGCCCTCGCCCACCAACTCGACCCCGCACGCACCCAGCTCGTCCTCGGCGGCCAAGGATGGATCGATCCGCCCGCCGATCGCCCCGCCAACCTCCACCTCATCGAGAACATGTCCGAACTCGCCGCCTTCGCCCGGGGACTGCTCGCCAAATCGCATCCGCAGCAACCTTGAATTACCTAAGTTAACAGCTTCCTTGGCACGCGCACGCACCGCGCTTGACGCCTCCAGCCAATTACTTACCCTTCGACTCTTCGTTCGCGTTCCTGTTCACCATCGCGGCGTCAAACGTTCGTTCTGTCACACACCACCGGCAGTGCATTCACACACGGGGCGAGGGGAGAGAGCGAACGCCCCGGCCGACGAGCCGGGGTGTTCTGTTTTTAACCCCACCCAACGCCATACGCATCGTCATGAATCCGCGGGCGCAAAGCACAAAGCCCAGCCCCTCCTGGCGCTGGGTCCCATCCGCCTCAGCGGGTGGATCTTCGCCCGCGATATTCCCGCGATCCGTATAACATGACCCCATCGTTCCCCCACACCCAGCACGCACGAATCCCATCGTCCCCCCGCCCCCGGAGTTTCCCATGCCCGCCTTCATCGAAGTCTCCCCCGACGGCCACGGCTTCATCGACCCCGCCGCCAACCAACCCTTCGTCCCCCTCGGCTGCAACTACTTCGATCCTCAGTGCGGCTGGCCCTTCCACGTCTGGTCACGCTTCGACAAACACCGCGTCGCCGACCAGCTCGCCATGATCGCCTCATCCGGCCTCAACGCCGTCCGCGTCTTCCTCGACACCGGAAAGCTCAATCCCGCACCCGACCACTACAGCCCCGAGGGCTTCGACCTCGTAGACCAACTCGTCTCCCTCGCCGCCCACAACAACCTCCGCATCATCTTCTCCGGCCCCAACTGGATCGAGGGCATGCCCGAGCACCGACGCGGCGACGTCTACGCCATCCCCCGACAGCTCGACATGCTCTGCGACCTCTGGCAGAAGATCGCCCAGCGCTGGGGCCAAAACCCCACCATCATGACCTGGGAGCTCTACAACGAGCCCCACCTCCACTGGCAACGCAAAGCCCGCCACGTCGTCCCCGAACGCTTCATCCAATGGCTACGCTTCGTCCGCCGCAACCTCGGCCAACTCGCCGCCCACGACGTCGAAGCCTCCGGCGACTTCCCTCCCATCGACCCCCGCGAAAACCCCGACCGCCCCGTCGACCGCGACCTCTACCGCGCCTACATCCGCTTCCTCGACGACCTCGGCGAAAACTGGGTCGCCCGCCAGTGCCAGGCCATCCGCGCCGCCGGCGCCCGCAACCTCATCTCCGTCGGCCTCGTCCAGTGGTCCACCCCCATCCTCCTTCCCAAAAACACCGGCTACGCCGCCATCAACCCCCGACGCATCGCACCCCACCTCGATTACATGTCCCAGCACTTCTACCCCATCGTCCAGAGCCTCAAGCTCGGCATCGACCCCGAGTGGGACGTCCAGCTCGCCTACGCCCAAGTCGTCGCCCGCGCCGCCTACGTCCCCGGCAAACCCCTGGTCATGGAAGAATTCGGCTGGAAGGGCGGTCCCATCATCCCCAAGGAGCCCCAAGCCTACCCCGAGGAACACCAGACCCAGTGGTGCGCCAAGTTCATGGACCTCACCTCCCAAGTCGCCTCCGGCTGGCTCAACTGGCCCTTCGCCGACTGCCCCGAGCCCAACGCCGACATCTCCGCCGCCTCCGGCCTATGGACCAGCGACCTGACCCGCCTCAAGCACTGGGGCCACGAATTCCTCCGCCGCGCCAAGGACCTCCAACACCAGACCTTCACCCACGTCCCCCCCAAGCAAACCTACACCCTCGACCTCCCCGACTACCTCTACGACAACGCCGGCGCGCCAAGCCACGCCTTCCTCAAACAAATCGCCGCCGAAGGCCACGCCGACAGCGTCCAAGTCATCTTCCAGGACGCCTGACCCCGCGCCGCTCCTCCCTCGCGCCACCGCCCCACGCCCCCCCCCGTGCGGGTCCCCGCCGCCAGGGTTATACTCCGACCCTCCGTCCCTTCACTCCCACGGATTCACACGGGCAAACGATGAAACTACGCAACGCCATCCAGCGCCTGACCAACCGCCACGGCTACGAAATCCGCAAATTCCCCGCCGTCAAGTACCCCCGCTACCCCTACTTCGACCTCGCCCTGGCCACCCTCCTCGCCCGCGCCGCCAACGACAAACTCTGGTTCATCCAGGTCGGCGCCAACGACGGCAACTACGGCGACCCCCTCCGCAAGTGGATCCAACGCCCCAACTTCCACGGCGTCGTCGTCGAGCCCCAGCCCAACGTCTTCCAGCGACTCAAGAACAACTACAAGCTCCTCGCCGACCGCATCATCTGCGAGAACTCCGCCGTCTCACGCTCCGCCGGCAGCCTCGAGCTCTACCGCGTCCCCGTCTCCGCCACCGCCAACGCCCAACAGGTCTGGGAGAGCTCGATCGCCTCGACCAACCCCCACGTCGTCGCCCGCCAGGCCGGCCTGCCCGTCAGCCGACTCGAAAAAGTCGCCATCCCCTGCCTCACCCTCGACGACCTCCTCAACAAGCACAAGCTCCCCGCCCTCGACCTCCTCCAGATCGACACCGAGGGCCACGA
>JADZET010000413.1 GCA_020850375.1 Phycisphaeraceae bacterium
AAGCCCAGGCATGGCCATGCCTGGGTTCTTCTCTTCTACTTCTCCCCTCTCCCTTCCAACACCCCCTCCCCCAATTTCATCGCCCGCCCGATCGCCTGGTCCATGTCGTAATACCGGTATTCCCCTAGTCGCCCCGCGATCAGCACCCCCTCCATCCCCTCCGCCCGCCTCCGATACTTCTCATACAACCTCGCATTCTCCTCATCCGGGAACGGATACTCATACCCCGAAGCCTCCACCGGCGTCACCGGCGTCTCGGTCGTCAGCACCGTCCCCCGAATCCTCTCCGCCTCCCCAGGCCCCAGCATCTGCTTCCACTCCAGCGTCCTGATGTGCGCCCCACCCGCGTGCGTCGGATTGTTCACCTGACCGCAAGGCAGCGCGAACCCCTCGACCCCCGCCAGAAACCGATGCTCCCGCCTCTGCCCCCGATACATCAACCTCCCCAACTCAAACCCAAAGTATTCATCGATCGGCCCCGTAAACACGGTGAGCTTCCTCGCCTCGATCTCACCCCGCCTCCGCAGATAATCAAACCCCGTCCGAACCTCGATCCCCTCGAGCATCCTGCTCATCCACCCCGCGTACCCCCCCTCCGGGATCCCCTGATACTTCGCCCCAGGCTTCAGCCGCGGATCATCATCCAGCCGCACGTCGAACCGCGTGCACAGCTTCGCCGACAGCCTCCGCGCCTCCACCCCCCACTGCTTCTCGTTGTATTCCTTCACAAAAAGCTCATACACCCGCCGAGGCATCAGCGACAACGCCGCCTCCTCGAAGTTCCTCGGCTCCCCCACAAACTCCGGCCGCCAATCCTCCCCCACCGTCCTTCGGATATAGCTCGCCGCGATCGGCCAATTCTCATACGCCCCCTCCACCAGCGACTTGAGCGCCGCCTCATACCGATAGAACCCCCCAAACCGCGTCGCGAACTCCCAGATCCGCGCCGACGACGTCCGAAAGTAGTGCGGCCCATACGTGTGAATCCGAATCCCCGACGCATGCACGTGGTCATGCACATTCCCCCCCACGTGCTCCCGCCGATCCACCACCACCACCTCCCGCCCCGCGTCCGCCAGCACCCGCGCCATCGTCGCCCCCGTCAGCCCCGACCCCACAACCAGATAATCCACCTTCATGCCGTCTTCCAAAAAAAGTAATACCCTCGCCCACCGAATCCTACCGACCCACGCCCTCCTAAGCCCAGGCATAGCTATGCCTGGGTCTCTTCTCCTTCTCCTCTCTACTCTCTACCCTCTCCTCTCTAACCCCCCCACCCGAATCATCTCCTCCGCCCGCCGATCCCACGTCTGCCCCAGCGCCACCTCCAGACATTTCTTCCTCACCCCCTCGCTCACCCCCATCTCCCCCCGCGCCACCCGCTCGATCGCCGCGCTCAGCGCCCCCGCGTCCCCGCAGTGCACCAGCGTCGGCAGCTCGATCCCCTCATCCGAAAAGTCGATCGTCGAAAGGATCGGCTTCCCCGCCGCCACGTACTCCAGCAGCTTCGCCGGGAACATCGCCTGCCCCCCCGCCTTCGCGTAAGGCAGCAGCAGCGCGTCCGCATGTCGCAGCCATCCCGCCAGCTCTCCGTGCGCCACCGGCGGCACATAACGAACGTGCGGCAGCGCGCAAAGCTCCCGCCACAGCCCCTCGCTCCCCCGCGCCGGCTTCACCGGCCCCACAAAGTAAAACCTCACCCCCCGCGCCCTCCTCGCCACCTCCACCATCTCCGCCAAGTCAAACCGATCATTCACCGCCCCCGTGAACACGATCCGCTTCTCTCCCCCCGCAACGCCCTGCCTCATCGCTTCGGGCATCCCAACCTCCCCCTCGAACTGCCGCACAAACCACTCATCCACCCCGTTGGGCAGGCTGTGGATCGCCCTCCCGAATCGCCCCGCATAATCCCGCGCGATCCGCGACCCATTGGCGAACACCGCGTCCGCACGCTCGAAACATCGCGCGATCCGCTCCGTCCCGAACCCCTTCCCCCACGCCAGCTCCAGCCACGGGTCCTCCATGTCCACCAACACCCGATCCCACCCGTAAACATCCAGCATCCCCTGCGCCGCCGGCCGACTCGTCACCAACCACACCTCGCCCTGGCTCGGACGCGCCCTCTCGATCACCCCCCTCAACTTTCGATACGCCCCCGCCGGCCGATCCCGCCTCACCACTCCCCCACCACCCGCTCGCCACGACCGCCACCTCACCCGCGTCAACCTCTCCCCCATCGCCTCCGTCCAAGGCTCCTGCCACAACCGCCCCGCCACCTTCGCCAGCCCCCCTCGCAAGAATCGCTTCACCCCTCGCCCCCAAGCCCTCGCCCCCGCCCCCGGCGCGCTCGTCCCCAGGTCCACGTACATCACCGCGCACCGACGCGCCAGCGCCGCCGCCAGCGGCTGCGACCGGTTCCACGAGTGATCCCAGTTCCACGGCGCCTGATAAACGATCAACCCCGGCGCCCCATCCGCTGACAACTTCTCAACCACGCGCTTCGCCTCCCGCTTCACTCACATCCCCCACCCGCCAAGGCTCCATCCTCGCTCGCCGCAGCATCCCATACACCGCCAACGTCACCACCCCCTCCACCAACACGATCACCCACGCCATCCCCACCGCCCCCCACCGCGGCGCCACCAACACTCCCAGCAACACGTTCAGCACCCCCGCCCCCATCACCACCGCGTTGAACCGTCTGTCCATCCGCAAGGGCAGCATCCACAAGATACCCAGCACGTTGCTCATCGCGATCAGCGGCACCGTCAGCGCCATCACCCGCATCACCCCCACCGCCGGACCGAACTCCTCCCCCAGCACCCCCGGCGCCACCCAACCCGCCGTCAACATCATCCCCAACGCCGCCACCACGCCGATCCCCGCGTACGCCGCCAGCCCCCGACACGCCAACTTCCCCGCCTCCCGCCTCGACCTCCCCAGCAGATACGCCAGCCGCGGATACACCACCTGACTCACCGGCGCGAACAACCCCGACACCGCCTTGGTCAGCTTCTCAGGCCCCGCGTAATACGCCACCACCGACGACGGCTGGAACAACCCCAAAATCATCGCGTTGCTGATCACGTAAAGACTGCTCGCCCCCCGGAACACCGCCATGCTCGCCCCCATCCGCAGCGCCCCCCACGCCCGCCCCGGCGTCGGCCAGACCCACGGCGACCACCGCCTCGCCAGGCCCATCCCCACCACCGTCGATATCCCCGCGCCTAGCCCCTGCAACCCCAGCACCCGCCACCCCTCGCCCCCCCCACGCACCAGCAGGATGATCCCCACCGCCGTCAACGCCTTCGCCGCGATGTCCACCCCCGCGATCAGCTTCACCCGCTCGATCCCCTGAAAAAACCACAACGGGTGCAGCCCCTGCAACACACCCGACATCGCCGCCATCCCCACCAGCAGACCCTGACCCTCAAACGCCGGCACCCACCACCACGCCCCCACCGCCAACACACACGCCGGCGCCACCAGCAACAGCTTCGCACCCGTCACCCCCGCCATCAGCTCCCCCAACTCCCCCCTTCTCTCCCGACACAGCGCCGCCTGACGCGTCCCCGAAAACACAAACCCGTACTCCACCAGGATCACCAGGTACAACGCCATCGCCTGACCCTGCGCCACCAGCCCCCACTCCCCCGCCCCCAGCACCCGCGTCAGGTACGGGATCGTCACCAACGGCAGCGCATAGTTCGCCGCCTGCACCCCCGCCAGCCACAGCACGCTCGCCACCATCCCCCCACGTGCGGGCGCATCGCCTCCCAGCGCCTGCGCCTCGACCGCCACAACCTCTTCCGACTCCGGCAATCCCATGCCCCGTCATCATCAACCAACCGTCCGCTTCGTCAACGGCATGCCTCGCCTAAGCCCAGGCATGGCCATGCCTGGGTTCATGATCGCTGTTGAGCTGGCGATCGAAGATCGCCGCGTCTTTTCTTCTCCCCCACTTGCCCCCCACCCCCAAATCATGCAAGAGTGCCCGTCCGATTCGTTCACCCTCGCCCCCTCACCAGGAGCCTTCCCGTGCCCAACATCGGCGTCATCGGCCTAGGCATGATGGGTCGCATGCACATCGAGTCCTACGCCTCCATCCCCGGCGCCAACCTCGTCGCCATCGCCGACGCCGACCCCCAACGCGCCAAGGGCGACCTCTCCTCCACCTGGGGCAACCTCCCCGCCGGCGGCGGCTCCCTCCTCGACATGTCCCGCGTCAAGGGCTTCACCAATTACCGCGACCTCCTCGCACTCCCCGAGGTCGACGTCGTCGACATCTGCCTGCCCACCCCCTGTCACCACGAGGCCGCCCTCGCCGCCCTCGCCGCCGGCAAGCACGTCGTCTGCGAAAAGCCCCTCGCCCGCACCCTCGACCAGGCCCGCCAGATCGCCGCCGCCGCCAAGAAGGCCAAGGGCTTCTTCATGCCCGCCATGTGCATCCGCTTCTGGCCCGCCTACGTCTGGCTCAAACACGCCGTCGTCACCGCACCCTACGGCAAGGTCCTCGCCGCCTCCTTCCAACGCCTAGGCTCCTACCCCCCAGGATGGTTCCGCGACGGTAAACAGTCCGGCGGCGCCCTCCTCGACCTCCACATCCACGACGTCGACTTCGTCTACTACCTCTTCGGCTCACCCCAGGCCGTCACCAGCCAGGGCTACGCCGCCGCCACCGGCCAAGTCGACCACGTCCTCACCCACTACCACTACAAGAACGTCCCCCTCGTCGTCGCCGAGGGTGGCTGGGCCTTCCACACGCCTCACCCCTTCCGCATGACCTGGCACGTCAACTTCGAGCACGCCACCGTCGAGATGACCCGCGACGGCAAGGTCACCCTCTACCGCGACAACCGCGCCGAAACCGTCAACATCCCCGACGGCATGGGCTACCCCGCCGAGCTCGCCTACTTCCTCCAGTGCGTCCAGGCCGGTGTCCGTCCCACCACCGTCACCGCCGACGACGCCGTCGAGAGCCTACGCATCGCCTTCGCCGAACAACTCTCCATCAAGACCCGAAAGCCCATCCCCCTCAAGACCACCCAGAAACCCGCCAAGAAGGCCCCCGCCAAGAAGAAACCCACCCCCAAGAAATCCCCCAAGAAGAAGCCGGCGAAGAAGAAGCCCCGCCGCTAGCCCCCCCGTACCCTGTACCCCGTACCCCATACCCTATCTCCCCCGAGGTGCCCCATGTCCGACTCCTCTGCCAACTACCGCCTCGCCACCCTCGCCCTCCACGGCGGCCAATCCCCCGACCCCACCACCCACGCCCGCGCCGTCCCCATCTACGCCACCACCTCCTACACCTTCGACTCCACCGACCACGCCGCCAACCTCTTCGCCCTCCGCGAATTCGGCAACGTCTACTCACGCCTCATGAACCCCACCAACGACGTCCTCGAGAAGCGCTTAGCCGCCCTCGACGGTGGCGCCGCCGCCCTCGCCTTCGCCTCCGGCCAAGCCGCCATCACCGCCTCCATCCTCACCCTCTGCCACGCCGGACAGAACTTCGTCAGCTCCACCAGCCTCTACGGCGGAACCTGGACCCTCTTCACCCAGACCTTCAAGAAGCTCGGCATCGAGGTCCGCTTCTTCGACCCCAACCAGCCCGACCAGCTCGCCAAGCTCATCGACAAAAACACCCGCCTCGTCTACCTCGAGTCCATCGGCAACCCCAAGAACGACGTCCCCGACTTCAAAAAGATCTCCGACATCGCCCACCAGCACGACGTCCCGGTCATCTGCGACAACACCGTCACCACCCCCGCCCTCTTCAAACCCGTCGACCACGGCATCGACATCGTCGTCTACTCCACCACCAAGTTCATCGGCGGACACGGCGCCCACGTCGGCGGCGCCATCGTCGACAACGCCACCTTCCCCTGGGCCAAGAACCCCAAAAAATGGCCCGAGTTCTGCGCCCCCAGCGAGTCCTACCACGGCATGATCTTCGAGGAAGCCCTCCGACCCATCGGCAACATCGCCTACATCATCCACATCCGAACCCACTGGCTACGCGACACCGGCGCCTGCATGAGCCCCTTCGCCGCCTTCCTCTTCCTCCTCGGACTCGAAACCCTCCACCTCCGCATGCCCCGACACTGCGAGAACGCCCTCGCCGTCGCCAAACACCTCGAAAAACACCCCAGCGTCGCCTGGGTCAACTACCCCGGCCTGCCCTCCCACAAGCACCACGCCCTGGCCAAGAAATATCTCCCCCAGGGCGCCGGCGCCATCGTCGGCTTCGGCATCAAGGGTGGCCTCGAGGCCGGCAAAAAGTTCGTCAACGCCTGCAAGCTCCTCTCCCACCTGGCCAACATCGGCGACGCCAAGAGCCTCGTCATCCACCCCGCCTCCACCACCCACTCCCAGCTCACCCCCCAAGAACAAGCCCACACCGGCGTCACCCCCGAATTCGTCCGACTCTCCATCGGCCTCGAAGACCTCGCCGACCTCCAAGCCGACCTCGACCAAGCCCTCGCCGCCTCCCAGAAGTAAAGAAAGAGTACAGGGTAGAAACCCATCCTCGTTTAGCGGGCGATCGAAGATCGCCGTCCCCCGCCTTTCCCCCCTACTCCCTACCCCGTACCCCCCCATGCCCGACGTCTTCCAAAGTTCCGACTCCACCCGCGGCGCAGCCCCTCTCCGCCACGCCCACACCGTCCGCTTCCCCAACCCCCTGCGCCTCGAGCGCGGCGGCCTCCTCCCCGGCGGCATCGACGTCGCCTACGAATCCTACGGCTCCCTCTCCGCCGACCGCGACAACGCCATCCTCATCTGCCACGCCCTCAGCGGCGACTCCCACGTCGCCCGCCACGACCCCCACGACGACCCCGGCTGGTGGGACCTCGTCGTCGGCCCAGGCAAACCCATCGACACCGACCGCTACTTCGTCCTCTGCGCCAACATCCTCGGCGGCTGCCGCGGCACCACCGGCCCGAACTCCATCAACCCCGACACGAACAAGCCCTACGGTTCCGACTTCCCCGTCATCACCGTCGGCGACATCGCCCGTGTCCAGCTCATGCTCCTCGACCACCTAGGCATCGACAAACTTCTCGCCGTCGTCGGCGGCTCCTTAGGCGGCCACCAGGCCCTCACCCTCGCCACCCTCCACCCCCACCGCGTCGCCGCCACCCTCGCCATCGCCACCTCACCGCGCCTCACCTCCCAGGCCCTCGCCTTCGACGTCGTCGGCCGCAACGCCATCCTCAGTGACCCTCACTACCACGACGGCCGCTACCAGGAGCACGACGACCGCCCCACCACCGGCCTGGCCATCGCCCGCATGCTCGGACACATCACTTACCTCTCCCAGGAGGCGATGACCGAGAAGTTCGACCCCGACCGCTTCCGTCCCCGCGACGTCGCCACCGCCTTCGAAAAAAAATTCTCCGTCGGCTCCTACCTCGCCCACCAGGGCGACCGCTTCGTCGAACGCTTCGACGCCAACTCCTACATCACCCTCTCCATGGCCATGGACCTCTTCGACCTGGCCAACCTCCAACCCCCCTCATCACCCCCCACGCCAACCACCGAGACCCAAGCCCAGGCATTGCCATGCCTGGGTTCCGAAACAACTTCCGGGGGCGACCACCTCGCCCTCACCCGCGCCCTCGCCCCCACCACCTGCCGCTGGCTCGTCCTGAGCTTCTCCTCCGACTGGCTCTTCCCCTCCTTCCAGTCCCGACAGATCGTCAACGCCCTGATCGCCCTGGGCAAGCCCGTCACCTACTGCGACATCCGCTCGACCTGCGGCCACGACGCCTTCCTCCTCCAGGACGACCTGCCCGTCTACGGCCGCATGATCGCCGACTTCCTCCACCACACCGCCCAACCCTCTCATCCAAAAGCCCAGGGGCTCCCGCCCCTGGGTCCCTCTGCTTCTTCCACCTCCCCCCCTCTCCCCATCACCGCCCCCCCCGCCCTGCACCGCCGACGCATCGACCTCGACCTCCTCCTCGAGCTCATCCCCCCCGACGCCTCCGTCCTCGACCTCGGCTGCGGCGAGGGCGGCCTAGCCGCCAAGCTCCTCGCTCGCGGACAGAAACGCGTCATGGGCATCGAGCTCGACCAGTCCGCCATCGTCCACTGCGTCGCCGCCGGCCTAGACGTCGTCCAGGCCGACCTCAACCGCCGACTCCCCGCCTTCACCGATCGCCAGTTCGACCTCGTCGTCGTCTCCCACACCCTCCAGTCCATCGAGAACACCAAGGGCCTCGTCGACGAGATCCTCCGCATCGGCCACAGCGCCGTCGT
>JADZET010000414.1 GCA_020850375.1 Phycisphaeraceae bacterium
GCCGGGGCGGGCGCGGGAGCGGCCGTCTGCGCCAGCACGGGGCTGACCAGCAGACCGGCGACCACCAACGCTCCGAGACCGGCCAGAACGCGTCCTTGTGACATTGTTGTCTCCTTGAGTTTCAAACTTGGAACCCTTCACTAACCCCTTCGATCGTCCACGCAACGATCGGTGTTGTTTCAAACCAGGGGTCGAAAAAAAAGCAATTTCCCAGGTTGCCTATATCGGACAACCTTTACTCCCGACTAAAGATTCATTCGCACCATTTGAGCGGAAAGGATTCGGGGGGTCAAGTCGCTCAGACGGCATGTGGATAGTTTATAAGATTATATAATCTAATAGTTTACGATGGGCTCAGGCCCCTGCCCAGGTCCTGCACGCGCTGGGCCTGGATCCGCTGGATCGATTCCACGATCGGGCGGGGGATCAGGAAACGGGGCTGATCCTGGGGGATCGAGCGGCAATGTTCTGAGATGACCTGGTACAAAAACTTGAAGGCGTCGCGCGGCTGGTGCATCTTGTCCAGGGCGTCGATCAGGTATTGCGCGGTGACGTCGGTGTCGAACAGGTTTGTCAGCACGATCTGGGCGTGGGGGTTGCGGAGGCAGGCCCGCAGCCGGCCGTTGCACAGGTCGTAGAGGGTGACGCCCGACCAGCCCAGGCGGTCGACAAGGTTTTGTTTGTCGAGGCGGGCTTCTTGGTAAAACTCGGCGGATTCCCGCAGCAGAAGGGGCCTTAGCTCGATCGGCAGCAGGAGCTTGATGCCGATGTGTTGCTGCTGGAGGAACTTGTTGTCGAGCATGGGCCAGACCACGGCCCGCATGCGATCGGGTCGGCCCTGGATGGAGGTGGGCTCGTCGACGCGATCGACCAGGACGAGCATGCCCTTGTAGCCCAGGGCCTCGATTACGGCGAGGAATCGGCCGGTGAGCTGGTAGCGGCTGTCGAGGTTGCCGGCCAGGGGCCAGGGCTGGCCGTGCAGGTCGGCGGGGCTGAGCTGTCCGAGCATTTTCCGCAGTTCTGAGCCGCGGCGGGTGGCGGAGGTCATCTCGGCGAGGATTTTCCGGGCCAGCCAGCGCAGGCGGGTGACGCGCCAAGCCCACAGGGCGCCGAGGATGACCCCCGCGGCCAGCAACAGGGCGCCGACGAGGAGCATCCAGATCGGGGAGTCTGATAACAAGCGCCAGACGCCGACGAGGATCACGCCGGCGACCAGGCCGGCGGCGCCGACGCTACCCTGAAGGCGCAGGCCGTTGATCCAGCCCAGACGCAGGCTGCGTCGGAGCGATTCCCAGCGGGTCAGGGCCGAGCCGCTGGCGGGCTGGTCGTAGAGGGCGGCGAGGACGGCCAAGTCGGCCCGCGACCGGCGGGGGAGCTTACGCAGGCGCTTGAGGGCGTCGGTGGGCAGGTCCGGGGGGTCGCCGTCTCCGGTGGCGCCGCTCAGGCCATCGACCAGGCGGGTCACGGCGCGGGCGAGCAGGCCGTCCTGGTGGTCCTGGAGGCGGATGGAGCTCAGGGCCTTGAGGAGATCGCCGTCCGAGGGGTTGGCCAGGGCCTTGGCGCTGAGGCGATTCTGCATGATGCGGTCGAGGACGGGGTTGAGGTCGTCGTAGGCCACGACGAGGGTCTTGGCGTCGGGGTGCTGGGCGTTGTGCTCGCGGACCTGGCGGGCGACGGTCAGGCGGATGGCGGTCTTGCCGCTGCCCTTCTCGCCGAAGACGACCGAGGTGCTGGGGGCCTCGAGCTGGCCGAGGATCTTGGCGAAGTCGGGGTGACGCGTGGCGCCGCCGGCGAGCTTCTCGAAGACGCGGTCGTGGCGGGCCTCCTCGGCGTCGAAGGGGTTCTCGCTCAGGCCGTGATGGGAGAGGAAGTGCTCGATGTCCATGGCGTGCTCGGGCTGGACGGGGTGGTGGTGTTCAGTGTCCGGGAAAGGTTTGTCGGGGGCATCTTAACCGAGCCGAGTGTGACGACCCGTCACTATGATGACGAAGGATCGTTTTGCGGCAACTTCCGCTGCGGCGATTTCCGGTGGTCGCTAGACTATCGGACGATGAGCCAGACACCTGATCCAGTTTCCACCAAGCCGGGCCTGCAGGGCTCGAGCTTCGACCTGGCCGACGAGCGGACCCGGGCGGAGATCCTCGACAAGGCCTTCGACTACCGCGGCGACGTGACGATCCACACGATCGACGGGCGGGCCGTCGAGGGCTTCGTTTTCGACCGCCGGGGCGATGCACCGGACCCGTTCGTCCGCTTGATCCCGAAGGACGGGTCGGCGCGGCAGAGCATTCCATACCGTCAGATCCAGAAACTGACCTTCACCGGGCGCGACACGGCCGAGGGTCGCAGCTGGGAGACGTGGGTTCAGAAGTATCTGGAGAAGAAGGCCAAGGGCGAGCACGCGTCGATGGACCCGATCGAAGGGTAGGCGGACCGCGGCGGTGTGCGCCGGATGTTTTTCAGATCCATCCTTAACCTGCCATGTCCATCATCCACCAGCCCGATCTGCCGACGTTCACGCAACTGGCCGCCACGGCGGGGCAGGGCGTGATGGTCACGGTCTACCGCCGGTTGCTGGCGGATCAGCTCACGCCGGTGCTGGCGTACCGCCGGTTGGTCGAGCCCGACGACCGGATGGCGCCGAGCTTCCTGCTCGAGTCGGTGGTCGATGGCGACCGGATCGCCCGCTACAGCTTCCTGGGCTCGCGGCCGGTGATGGAGATCATCGCCCGCGGGCATGAGGTCGAGCTGCGCGACCACCTCGACCCGAGCAAGAGTCGTAAGTTCACCTCGGCTGATCCGTTGGCGGAGATGCCCAAGATCACGGGCTCGTGGAAGATGGCTGAGCAGGATCGGCCGCGGCCGGACTTCCTCGGCGGCTGGCTTGGCATGGCGGGGTACGACACCGTCCGCTACCTCGAGGGGGAGAAGCTCCCCAATCCGCCGCGCGATGACCGCGGGCTGCCGGACCTGCACATGGGGCTGTACCAGGACGTGGTGGCCTTCGACCAGGTGCAGAAGACGATCCTGGTCATGACCCACGTCATGCCGGCCCATTTCCCGTCGGTTCAGCACGCGTACCGGGCGGCGACGGACCGGCTCGACGACATCGTTCAGCGGATTCAGACGCAGCGTGTCTCGACGCCGCCGGGGTCGCCGGAACTGCTGGTGGGGGACGTGGACCTCGGCGCGCCGGCGCCGCAGCTTCCCCTGGGCAACATGGGGCCGGGGCGGTACCAGCAGGCGGTGGCGGAATCGAAGAAGTACATCGCGGCGGGCGACATCTTCCAGGTGGTGCTCAGCCAGCGGTTCGAGTTGACGACGACGGCGGACCCGTTCGACATCTACCGGGCGCTGCGGGTGGTCAACCCGTCGCCCTACATGTTCTACTTGCAGATCGAGGGGGCGATGCTGGTGGCGTCGAGCCCGGAGATTCTCTGCCGGGTGCGGGACGGGGTGGTCTTCAATCGGCCGCTGGCGGGCACGCGTAAGCGTGGGCGGACGGCCGAGGAGGACAAGGCGCTCGAGGCGGACCTGCTGGCGGACCCCAAGGAGCGGGCGGAGCACATCATGCTCGTGGATCTGGGACGCAATGACCTGGGGCGCGTGGCCCAGCCCGGGACGGTGGCCCTGCCGGACGTGATGGTGGTCGAGCGGTACAGCCATGTGATGCACATCAGCTCGACGGTGACGGGCAAGGTGCGGCCGGGGTGCGACTGCTGGGACGCGCTGCGGTACGCGCTGCCGGTCGGGACGGTCAGCGGGGCGCCGAAGGTGCGGGCGATGCAGATCATCGACGAGCTCGAGCCGACGCGCCGTGGGCCCTACGCGGGGGCGGCGGGGTACGCGGACTTTACGGGCAACATGGACATGGCCATCGCCCTGCGGACGATGGTGGTCATGCCCTCGCCGGAGAAGGGCAAGTGGGTGGTGCATGTGCAGGCGGGGGCGGGGATCGTGGCCGACAGCGTGCCGGAGTCCGAGCATCGCGAGACGATCAACAAGGCCGCGGCGCTGGCCAAGGCGGTGGAGCTGGCCGAGAAGGCGTTTAGCCGGTAGCGCCCCAGGGCCTGATCCCGTCACTTCCGGGGGGAGTCAAGATCGAAGTCCTGTCGGGCCGATAACTAACGTCAGCCATGCCCACCGAACTACAGACCATTCTTAAGCTGTCAGTCCCGCTGATCGTGCAGATCGGCCAGCGGACGATGCGCATGAGCGAGGTCGTCAGCCTCGGCCCGGGGGCGATTCTGGAACTGTCCAAGTCGGTGGATGAGGACCTCGAGCTTCTGGTCAACAACAAGCCCGTGGCCCGCGGCAGCGCGGTGAAGGTGGGGGAAAACTTCGGCGTGCGGATCGGCGCCGTCGGCAGCGCCCAGGATCGCGTCAACGCGATGAAGGGGTGAGTGAGAGCAGTTGAGCAGGGGAGCAGGTGACCGAGGCGGGGACGAAGCTGATTTATAACGGCCGGACCTTGATCTGCATGCCGTCGACGCCGACGACCTCGACGTCGATGCCGGCCTCGACGACCGTTCCGTCGGCGAGGCATTCCAATCTTTGATGATGGATCAGACAGGTGCCCACGGGGCGCAGGGCGGTGAGCGTGCGGCCGCGGTCGCCGACGTTGACGGGGGCTGGCGCGTCGCCGGCGGCGGGGGGTGGGGGCGTGGGGGGGGTCTTGAGCAGGATGTATTTGAACAGCGGCGTGTTGGGCCAGATCTTGATCGCCAGGGCGAAGAGGAAGGGGATGGCCAGCAGGGCGGCGATGGCGCCGATCAGTCCCACGGTGGTGTCGACCTTGAAGAGCAGGGCGATGCCGCCGACGAGGGAGGCGAAGGACAAGATGCCCAGCAACCCGCCGGAGGGGATGAAGATCTCGATGAAGAACAGCACGAACGCGATGGCCAGACACAGCACCGCCCATAGCACGTAGTCGCTCATGGTGTCATGTTACCTCGGCTGGCCTCGCCCGGCAGGGGGGACGGCGATGGGGGCTCAACGTCAACGGACCCGACCAGGTGGGCCTGGATGCGACGGGTCAGCTCGTCGAGCACGGGGTTGAGGCACGCCCAGCCGTGCTCGGTGGTGGCCTGGCGTGCGTCGGCGCCGAGCTGGGAGAATCGGGCGTCGCGGACGTCGGTGCACACGCCGGGATAGATGGTCTCGGCCACCGCGTCGTCGCCGTCGGGCCAGTGGTCCTTGGGATCGCGGCCGTCGGTCAGCAGGGATTGGTCGACGAACTCCGGCAGGAGGGCCAGGCCGAAGGAGGTCTCCTCCTTGGCGGCGTGGTCCCCCCGGAAGTGGACAGCGGGGCGCCCGATCGTGCCCTCGTCGCCGGTGAGCAGGAGGACGCCGTGGGTCTTGGCCTCTTGCTCGATCTCGCCCCAGACGGGAGACAGGACGGTGTCCCAGGGATAGTGGCCGAAGGGCAGGACGATGACCTTGAAGCCGAAGCGGATGAGCTGGCGGACGGTCTGGGCGACGATGGCGCGGGAAGCCTCTTCGGGCTGATAGTGGGTCCACATGAACGGGCCGTGGCCGCCCGAGCCGCCCCACCACATGACGGGGAGGATCACGCCGCCGACGCGCTGGGCGAGCTGGACGCAGAAGCGGTCGGCCTTGATGCCGTCAAAGCCGATGGGCAGGTGCCAGCCGTGGTGCTCGAGCAGGCCCAGGGGCCAGAATGCGATGGGGCGCGATTGCACGATCTCGCGCAACTGCTCGGGCCGAAGCTCTTCGTAGCGACGCCAAGTGACATCGGAATTGGTGTTCGCTTGCCGAGTCATGTCGCCTCCATTTCTTCCCCAACCCCTAATCCCCAACCCCTAACCCCTTCTTCTCATGTCTGAGCTGGCCGCAGGCGGCGGCGATGTCGCGGCCGCGGCTGGCGCGGATGTGCGTGTTGACGCCGGCTTTCTTGAGGCGGGCCTGGAAGGCGAGGACATCATTGTCCTCCGGGCGGAGGTAGGGCAACCCGGCCACCTGGTTGTAGCGGATGAGGTTGACGTTGGCGCGCAGGCTCTTGGCCACGCGGGCGAGCTCCGCGGCGTGCTGGGGTTGATCGTTGACGCTGCCGAGCAGGAGGTACTCGAGCGTGACCTCCCGGCCGGTCTTGTCGAAGTAGTGCTGGCCGGCCTCGGTGATCTGGGCGATGGTGACGAACTCGGCCCAGGGGATGAGCTGGCGACGCAGTTCGTCGTTGGGCGCGTGCAGGCTGATGGCCAGGGTGACGGGCAGCTCCTGCTCGGCCAGGCGGCGGATCTGGGCGGGCAGGCCGACGGTGCTGATGGTGATCTTGCGGGCCGAGATGCCCAGGCCCCCCGGCGGGAGTGTGCTGAGCGTTCGCGCGGCGGCGATGACCTCGGTGAGATTGCTCAGCGGCTCGCCCATGCCCATGAAGACGACGTTGCTGATGCCGGGAAGTTCCGTGCTGTTGCGCGGGCAGAGCTCGCGGGTGAGTTGGTTGAGTCGCCAGACCTGCTCGACGATCTGGCCGCGCGAGAGGTTGCCGTCGAGGCCGCCCATGCCCGAGGCGCAGAACCGGCAGCCGACGGGGCAACCGACCTGGCTGGAGATGCAGGCGGTGCGACGGTCTGGGGTGGGGATCATGACGGTCTCGGTCTGGCGGGCGGGGTCGGTGGTTTGCGGCATGGCGGTGGCCTTCTGGCCAACGACGTGGTCCCACTGAATCAAGAGTTTTTGCGTGCCATCCGTGGCGGTCTGGTGGTGGAGGATCGTCCCGGAGCCCAGGCGGAGGCGTTCGGCGAGCTGCTGGCGTTCGAGCTTGCCGAGGTTGGTCATTCGGGTCGGGTCGAGGACGCCATCGCGGTAGACCCAGGTGAGGACCTGGTCCGCCCGGTAGATGGGCCAGCCCCAACTCGCGCACAGGTCGCGCAGTTCCTCGGCGGTCAGGTCAAAGATCAAGGGTTTGGGCGTGTCCACCCCGACATCTTACCCGCCGCTCGTGCCTGGACCGTTGAAGCCCGCAGGGTGGCATATCGCGTAAAATGGAGCGGCGCCTGACGCGCTGCATAATGGAGGCTCATGAGCACCACCGCCACCACGCCTGACC